>NZ_DATJPM010000029.1 GCF_035506375.1 Methanocella sp. | reverse complement strand
TCATTAAGCATGGGGTCTCCGAGGGGTAAGCAAGGGCGCTCAGCGCGGCATTAGCCCCCTTCAGGATATTAAAGTAAGCAGGGGGTCTCCGAGGGGGCATCAGCCCCCTTCAGGAAAATAAAAAAGCGCCGTGTTCGCCGTGTCGCCGTGGTGAACAAAGCGCTGTGTCTCCGTGGTGCCTCCGTGCGCCCCGTGGTGTTACGCGGGCTATTGGCCGGCGGCGGCCTCGGCATGCGTGTGCTCCATGTGCTTTTCCTCATACCGGTGGAAGAACTTGAAGTAGAGTACCGACGCGGCAAGATAAAACAAGCAGGTTGCCGCGTAAGGCAGCAGGTACGAGCCGTAGGACATGAGGATGCCGGCGATGAAGGAGCTCACCGCGATCGAGATATAGCTGCCCATGGAGGTGAGGCTCGATACGGAGGCCATCTCCTCGCTATGCACGATCTCCATGGAAAAGCTGTTGCTGATGGGCACGGACATGTTCATGAACAGCATCCTCAGGATGTAAGCGGCGCCGGCGACGTACAGGTTCGTGGACACGGCCAGCACGATGAGGAAGGGTATAGAAATGAGGTACGTGAGCGATACCGTCCTGACCCTGCCGATGCGCGAGACCATGAACGGGACGGCCATGGCGCCTACGGCCATGGAGGCCTGGGCGAGCGCGAAGATCAGGCCGATCTGGCCCGTAGAGGCCGAGAGCATCTTGCTGAAGTAGACGTTAAAGAAGGGCACGATGAGGCCCGCGCCCAGGCCGATCAGACAGCTTATGGTCACCAGGCGCTTCACGACCTTAGATCCCGCGAGCTCCCTGAGCATCATGCCCAGGTCCGGGGCGTCGATGCAGACCCGCTTCTTTTCCCGGAGGAAGAAAAGCGGCACGATAGAGATGACCGAGACGGCCAGCGACGCGTACAGCGTATACCGGAACGACAGGATGCTGCCGCCGTCGACGCCGAATATGGACGACCAGACCTGGGGCAGGTAGCCGCCGATGGCCATTCCCAGCACCGTGGCCAGGACGAACAGGGCGAAATTAAAGCTGAATAAATAAATCCTATCCTCTGGCGTGCTGTTCTCGACCATGAAGGGGGCCGCGATGATCGTGGGCACCGTGGAGACGATGCCGCTGAGCAGGCTCAGCACCAGCAGCCATCCCTGGCCGGTCAGCACATACAATAAGAACGAGACGACGCTCGAGAGGATACAGGAGACCAGCAGGCACTTCTTGCTGCCGATGCGGTCGCAGACCTGCGCCGCGGGGAAGGCGAACACGCCGGTTGCGATCATCGTCGCCGAAATGATCAGCCCTAGAAACTGCTCGTTATAGCCGAGCTTGATGATATAGAGATTAAAGATAACGCTGGCCATGCCCACGTATAGCGACGTGAGAAAGTTGAAGGCGAGGTACATCCGGGCGTTGGTCGAGAAGTTATTCAGGGCTTGATAATAATTATTCGTCATCCGGCATCCCCTCCGTTTTAATAATTAAAATAATTCCAAATAAAGATAGTTTGTGGTTTTTGAGGCACATTTCATGCCTGAACCGAGGTTTAAGCAGCAGATATCCCTCGCTTTCCATATGGAGCCCCTCCTACTCCAGGTCCACGATGGCCGTATAGGCTGCCCTGGGAATAGGCGTGGACAGCCTCAGCGGCCGCTGCTCCACGTCCTTGAAGTAGTAGTACAGGAGGGCGGCGGTGATCAAATAGAACGTACATGTTCCGATGAACGGCAAAAGGTAGTTGCCCCCGGCGATGAGCAGGCCGCTGACGTAGGTGCTCAGGGATACGGCGATATAGTTCCCGGTCATCATCATGCCTACGGCGAAGCCCTGCTCTTCGCGCCTTATCTGCTCCATCTGGAAGCTCGTGGTGGCCGGGCCGGCCATGTTGATGAAGAACATGTAGGCCACGTAGGCGCCCGCGGCCAGCAGGACGCTTTGCGCGAACGCCATAAGCATCAGGAGCGGTGCGGCTATCAGCTTCGAGGCGCACGCCGCCCGTATCTTGCCTATCTTCAAAGTGAGGTAGGGCGTGATGATGAACCCGCCGATCATGATCACACCGGCGACCGCGGAGATGAGGCCCACGTCGAGCACGCTCATGTGGAGCGACTGCGTGAAGTAGACGTTAAAATACGGCACGATCATGCCCGACGCCGCGCCGAAGGTCAGGCTGGTCAGGGCGAACTTCAGCACGTCGGGCGAGAGCTTCAGGCTCTTCAGCGAGAAGAGCGCGCAGCGGCTCTTCGGGGCGCCCTTGCGCTCTTCGATCATCAAAGTGACGACCAGGCCCATGGCCAGGAGCACGACCGCCGACAGCAGCGTCAGCCTCAGGCTGTCGGCTTTTACGCCGGCGAACGTGCCGAGCATCCCCGGAACGATGCCGCCCATGGCGCACCCGAGGATCGAGGCGATCCAGCTTATGGACGAGTTGGCGCTGAACACGTGCACGGTATCCTCTTTCGTACAGTTCTCGGCGAGCATTGGGGTCAGCACAACCGAGCTGATCGACACGAATATGCCGCCCACTATGCTGAATAAGAGCAGCGACCAGGCGGACGGGATCACGTAGAGCGGCACGGCGGCCAGCGTCGAGCACATACCAGCGACGACCATGAGCTTCTTCTTATCGAAGCGGTCGCAAAGGATGCCCGCCGGTATGGACATGGCGGAGGACGCCAGCACGTGCGCCGAAAGCACCAGCCCGAGGAAATCGGCCCCGTAACCCAGGTTCAGGATGTACAGGTTGAACAGGATGCCGTAAATGCCCGTGTACAGGCAGATGATGAAGCTTCGCAGCAGCAGCAGCTTCACGTTTCTGTGAAAGCCGCGGATGGTGCGCATGTATTCTTTAAGGATATCCATACCCCCTGGACTGTAAGTATCAAGCTTTTACGCCGAGAGTTTATATCTTTGTGCCTGTTCGGCGACGGCGCTGTCCGGCGATCTCTCGGAGTCCTTAAAGAAGTGGTAGAGGAGCCCGGCCGCGAGGATATAGGCTATGCATGTGGCAACGTATGGAAGTAAATAGTTACCCTGCGCCATGAACAGGCCGCTCGCGTACGTGGCTGCGGCCACCACGACGCCGCTCACCGTCGACATGAACCCGATTGCAAAGCCCCTCTCCTCAGGGTCGATCATTTCCATCTGCAGGCTGGTGACCGCCGGACCGCCAAGGTTCATCAGGAACATCCGGGACGTGTAGGCGAATGAGCCCATCATGAAGTTCGTGCTCAGCGCCATTAAGACCAGAAAAGGAATGGACGCCATCTGCGTGAGCGACGCGGCCCTCACCTTGCCCAGCCACGACGTGAGGCGGGGTGTGATTGCGAAGCCCACGACCATGAGCGCGTTCGTGGCGGCGAACACGATGCCTATCTCCGACGGCCCGGCGCCCAGGACTTTCGTGAAGTAGACGTTGAAGTACGGCACGATGGCGCCGGTGCCCACGCCCATGAGGGCGCTGATGAGCGTGAACTTTGTCAGGTTCGGCGAGAACCTGATCTTGAACGGCTTCCTCGAAGACGGCTTTCCCGTCCCATCCTTCATGAAGAGCAGGACGGACCAGCCGGCGAGGAGCAGCGAGAGCGCGACCAGCATGGTCATCCTGTACTGGCCGGCCACGGGCAGCAGCCGGAGAAGGAGCAGGGGCATCGCTCCCCCCGCCGCGTTCCCGGCGATGGACGCCATCCAGCTGAACGCCGAGTTCATGCTGAAGACACGTACCGTGTCGTGCTCGCAGTTCTCGGTGAGGAACGGCGTGGCACAGACAGCGCTCACGGACCCGCAGAGCCCCCCTACAGCGCTGAAGAACAGCAGCACGAGCGGCGAGCTCGTGAGGAAGAGCGGCACGATGGATAAAAATGACAACAGCGTGAATATGAGCATCAGCTTCCGCTTGTTGAAGCGGTCGCACAGGATGCCGGCCGGCACGGAGGCGATGGACGAGGTCAGAAGGCTCACCGCAAGCATCGTGCCGAGGAAGTCCTCATGGAATCCCATGTTGAGTATGTACAGGTTAAAGATAACGTCGTAGATGCCCTGGTAGACGCTCAGGATTATCGACCTGAGTATGAACAGCCGGACGTTCCTCTGGAATACATCGGTCATGGTCACATCCCCTTCTTAGCGGCCGGTACACGAGTTTACAATAAACCTTTATAACCTTCTGCCTGCCCAAAAAGCTGTTATTTATCGATATTAATCCCTTACGGGGCTATATGCCTGCGCTTTCACAGCAAAACTGCATAAAAATAGCTTAAAAATTAATCAAATTATATATGGATAAAAAAGATTCTGATTCTTAGAGGTGGGTGATTCAATGGATGGTCTCATCTGGCTGGCAGTACTGTTCCTGGTACTGGCTTTGGTCGCCTACATCCTCGGCGCGAGAGGCATTGCCGGGTTTAGCATGGAGATCGCAAGGTGGCTTGTGATAATCTTCGTTATCCTGGCGATCATCGTGTTCCTGTTCGGAGGCAGGGTGTTCTTACCGGCGCCCCTCTTTCTGAACGGCTAGCGGGCCGCGGGCTGTAACGACGATAGTCATCGTACCGGAGAGAGCGTCCCATGGGTAACGGCCAGAGTTATCCGGGCGCTCCTAACTATTCTTTTTCCCGGCTCTTTATATACGTACAGACAAGTTCAAATATTCAAACGGAGTAAGAGTTAGAGCAAGGGATGGAAAAAGCGGCCGGCAATAGATGCCGCCCTGCATGGAGTCTTACAGTGCTATCGACGAGTCTTCTACTATCGATAATGCTCATTCTTGCCGTCGGAAAGGTCCTGGGTATCGTAGCCGAGCGTGTCGGCCTTCCCTCTCTGGTGGGCGAATTAATGACCGGCATCATCCTGGGCCCAATGGTTCTCGGCATCATCCAGCCTGCGGCCGCCGGGACCGAGGACCCGCTCCGGTTCCTGGCGGACCTGGGCATCATCTTCATGATGTTCCTGATGGGCCTGTCGATCGACATCGAGAGCGTCTTCAAGACCAGCGCCAGGAGCGCCACTTCCATCACGCTCCTGGGAGCCGCCATCGTATTTGCACTCTCCACCCTCATTATGGTCGGCGTGGGCCTCGCCCTCGGGCAGAGCATCTATTTCTCGGCCATCCAGGGCCTGATCATCGGCATTGGCCTGACGTCGACCTCCACGGTCATCGGTTTCCGCTATCTGACGGATATCGGGGACCGCTTCTCGAACGTTTTCAAGACGCTGGTGGCGGTCGAGGTCACGGACGGCATCTTCTCGATAATGGCCCTGGCCGTGCTCATCTCAGTCGTGGGCATCATCTCCGCGGCCTCCCCCGGCAGTTCCTTCGACACGAACGGGTTCATGTCGGAGATCGGCTGGTCCACCTTCAAGCTGTTCCTGCTGATACTGGGCTTCATCATCTTTGTCGTAAAGTTCGGCGGCGTGGTCACGGACACGCTGCTGGGCATCTCCCGGAAGAGCGGCAGCGATCAATCTATTATCACGCTCTCGCTGATCGTGCTGTTCGCCGTGGCCACGATGAGCGACTGGCTGGGCCTGACGTACGTCATCGGCGCGTTCCTGGCGGGCGCCATCCTGGCGGGCTCCCAGTATAGCAGCACGATAATCGAGCCGAGGATCAAGGCGGTCGGCTATGGCCTGTTCATCCCCATCTTCTTCGCATATACGGGCATTACGATGGACTTCCGCGCCCTGCTGCAGGGCCCATGGCTGGTGCTTTCGGGTACGAGCATCGGCGTTCCGGTCTATTTGCTGCTGTTCCTGGGCCTGCTGGCCACGGTGATGGGCGGCAAGTATATCGGCACGATCGCGGGATGCTCCCTTTCGGGCGGCTATAAGAGCAATGAGCCGAGGCGTATCGGCTTTTCGCTGATGTGCGCCGGCGAGGACGCTTTAGTGATCGGAGGCATCGGCACCTCGGTGGTGCTTAACGGCTCGCCGCTGGTCACGCCGGAGCTGCTGTCGGTCATTGGCCTGGTGGTCATCGTATCGTCATTAATAGCCCCGGTTTTCATTAAGCGCTCGTATGAGGATGAGAGCTATTCGTCGCCTATTGCTCCCCGGACGAAGGCCAGCCTCGGCGGCAAGCCGAAAGGCCGCGTTAAGGGGCTTTGAAATTTTATCTTTTTCCTTCGGCAAAATTTTTATATAGCATAAGTACAATTAGGTGTCTGCGCCATTTTTCGAAATGCGCCGGTAGTGTAGTGGTTATCACTATGGCTTGCCAAGCCATAAACTCGGGTTCGAGTCCCGACCGGCGCACCTTTAAGTATTTCCGACTCCGAAGGAGTCGGCATTAAAAAAAGTTTTTTGAAAGGCTGGCGGAAAACTTTTTTTCAAAAAAGTTTGCCTGCCAAAAGGAGAAACTCTTCTGCTCTACGGACTTTTATAATCTGAAATTCTGGTTGTTCTTCTTGCTCTTCGCGGGTCGACGCCTTGCCTGATGGCAAGGCTACTCGGCGTTTTGGGTTCTCCGATGGCGGGGCCGGGCTTGCACCCTATTCGCACGGCTGCTGATGCAGCGTGCTCATACGCAAGCCCTGCTCGAATGGCATCAGCCAAAAGCGACGTTTTACTCTTCGGGAAAAACGTCCATTGCCCCGCCATTATGCACGAGAGCTCCGCTCAGCGTAGCATCGGCATGATGGCCGACTGCAGACTGGCATTATTCCGTGCAAGTAAAATAGTTCGTTCGTAAAATAGTTCTTGTTATATATTCCGAAGGTCGAGCTCGTGGTTGGCCATGACGATGCAGTGGTCGGCGTGGTACAGCTTTTTACCCAGGCTGACCTTCCGGGCGCCTTTTTTCTCCAGGACGGCCTCTTCCTCAGGCGTCAGGTTCTGGTGGTCGCTCAGCACGTAGGCCTCGTCGCCCGTAAGCTCGATGTTCCGGATGTCCTCGCCATCCTCGTGCAGGTAGACGATGCTGCCGAGACTATCGACCAGGTCCGCGAAAGAGCGCTTCGAGATATAAACGCCGGGAGTGGACTCCTCTTCGCCCGTGGCAGGTGCGCCTTTCTCCAGCGCTTTCTTGATAAGGGCGGCCGCGCTGCGCTCGTCGGGGCTGAGGTAGCGGACCTTCTCGCCGTTGAAGCGGACGGTGACCGGCGGACTCGGATCGCCTAGCAGGACCGCATATGTGTCCACATCCCGTCGCAGGTCGTGCGATAAAAAGAGGGACGCGTTGATGCACCGGGCGATGATGTCCATACGGCCGGCGCCGCCGGGCAGATCATTTAATGAAAATTTGGGCGTGGTAACGGCCTTATGGGCCACGATGACGAAAGTCCGCATATGCACTATCATCGCTGCCCGGCCGCTATAACCGTTACGGTCTCAGCGCGATGACAGCCAGCCGGAGAGGCCGCCGGGCACCCCGGACATTCCCTTGATCGTATTATTCGGGACCTTAACGGATGTATTTCCCATTTTAACGGTTGTATTCTCGCCTTTAGCGGACGTATTATTCGCCCCGGTCAAGGCCGCCTCCGCGCTCTCGGGGGCGCTGACGGTCCTCTTTATCAGCCCGAAGGGCAGCGCCGATCCGAAATTCAGGGTGCCGTTGAATGGGTGCGGCCCATAGGCAGCGCCCGGCGACACCATCTGGGCCCGGTCGATCGGCGGGTATCCCCACTGGGTCGTGCCGGGGAGCATCTGGTCCTGCGGCGAAGGCAGGTGCGGCCCCGGGGCCAGGTTCGGGGCAAAGCCGGTGCTGAATCCCATTATCGGCCAGTACCATCCGAAGGCGGGCGCCACGAGCTGGAGCGCCGTGCAGATGACGACCGCGGCCACGACCGCGATCCGGGTGAATTTCATAATCCATCTCCACTTTAGCCTTTATAAATGGAAAGTAAAAATATTGCCAGCTTACATAGCGGATTTTCTCGGGCACGGATCGTTTAAATTTTTTATCATCTCTTCCTGGCGATTATATGATCCGACATTGGCAAGGCCGATTGATCGCACGTCGCTACAAGCTGGGCTATCGAAGCATATACTGTCTTTTTGCATCGCTTATAAAATATTATGTAATTAAATATATAATAATATTTATATCGACCATGGGAGAACCATTTCTTAGAGTGAGGAGGGTATTGCAAGGTGAGAGTATATTTAGCATATGCGGTGGCTATCGCCCTGGCCGTGGCCATCGCAATACAGCCAGCGGCGGCTATTACCGCTTTAGGCATACCGTTCATATCGAGCTACGACTTCGTCTATACACAGCCCTTTTCTGTGGGGTCCCTTACAATACTCGAATTTAACTCTTTCAATGCCCGGAGTCTGGACTTCGAGACTACCGACATTGACTTCCCTGTCTTTGACAGGTTCTGTGAAGACGGCATAAGCAATGACTTAGCCCCGGGCTCAACTCAAATTGCTACCGATGACCTCGCAGCGAGCGCGAACGTATTGCCGTTCGGCCCGGTGAACCTGGCCTTCCCGAGCATCAGCCAGACCGTGCTACAGCAGGCTGAATACGATAGGACGTACTTCTTCATAGATTCGATAAGTGAATAATTTTTTTTAGTACCCGTACCCCAGGAGACGTATGCCAATATTCGCAGAGGAGCCCCCAGGAAGGGGCAAACCCATGAGCCTGCCATAAGCGTTCGTGGCAATCCCGTGGGGGTGCTCATAGATCATATCGTCTACGGGCCTTCCGATCAGGAACGTGTGATACGGGTCGTTCAGCGGTATATTCTCGCCGATCGCTACCTGGGCGGCCTCCTGGCCAGTCGCTTTATCCGGCGCGCTTTCAGGCTGCCCCAGATCCTCGTCCATCGACGTCAATCGGATCGTATTATTTTCCTGTCCCTCGTATCTCGCCTCGGAAACATTAGACTTGTATCCGGGCTCCAAGCCCGTGCCATTTAAGCTCACCGATGTCAGCCGTGACTTATTGAAGGGCGCTTCGGAAATGTCGGCAGCCATAGAATATTGCTCATTGTAATCTATGACCCGGTTACTCGATGCATTGAGGTCGTTGAGGCTACCGTTACCGAGCCCGACGTTTCCAAGCATTTTCGAGTCATTCCACCCGTACGTGTCCCGGATAAATTGCGGTGCCGTGCCGCTCACGTTAAAGCCCTTCATCTGCCAGCTGTTCGGAGTTGCGGTCGTATACGCCGTGAGGTTCGCCCTCGCATCCGCGGGCTGCGCCTGGACGGAGATGAGCCACGCTAATAATAAAACTGTAAACAGGATAGCCGGCGCTTTTAGCCGACGATAAAAGCAAAGGCCCATATTTGGTAGATGAGCATATGAATTTTTATCTATGACCTGATTTAAAAACGAAAAAGAGATATTACGAATGATTTATCTATTCAATACTTCCCGGACCCGGCCGCCGGAGCTACCGTAATAGCGACGGAAGGGGCCTGTATGAAGGTACCGGGCCGACGCCGACGTTACCGCTGAACGCGTCCCGGCCATAGGTGTATCCCGGGAGGACTAGCTGGGCCGCGCACCCGGGCTGATATGCCCATTCGATGGTGCCTGGTAAGATCGTGCTGGGCAGCGGGCCGTTCGTCAGCGGTGCTCCCGCGCCGGGGCCGAAGCCCATGATGGGCCAGTCCCAGGCAAAAGCCGGGGCTGCTGCCATCGAGGCGGCCGCCAGGCAAATAGACACTATGATCATGATTCTCCCCAACTTCATCATGCACTCACCAGTTAAACCAGCGGGCCGGAGAGCAAAAAATATTGCCTGCACCAAAAGCGGAATTTCCCATAAGGCGGCCCCTTAAAAATAACATAGAGCAGAGACGATTTTAAGATAATGTCATAAAAACGGTTTAATAGCCATTATTAAGTAATTATACAATCAATTAAATAATAATATATTTGAACATCGACATTCTAATGATTTATATTGTGAGGAGGGTAATAAGTGAGAGCATTTATAGCGGTAGCCATGGTCCTGGCCATATTATTAACGTCGGCCCTGGCCATTCAGCCGGCCACGGCTTTAAACGTGACCGCTTCGCCATTCATTACGACGGATAGCACGATTTTCATGTTCCCCGTTTGTTCGACGGGGCTGACGATACTGGAATTTAACTCGCTGGCCATGACTAGCAGCGATTTTGAGAATATTAATATAGATTTCCCCCTATTTTCGGACGGCTTCGCTGCCGGCCCGACGAGCATAACCAGCCCTGATCACAGCTTTACGTCGAACATCCTGCCTTTCGGGCCGGTGAGCCTGGCGTTCCCGTCGATCAGCCAGTCGGTGATCGGTAGGACGGCCTACGAGCGGACATACTTCTTCACGGACACATTCGGATAACGTTTTTTAAACTTTTTCCAGTGTCCAAATATCTAACGGCCAGGTGTTGGCCAACCTTCTCTCCGCATTTTTCATCGATTAAGGCGCTTTATAGGCAGGGCTAGATACAGTAAGCTTTTTGAGTATCCCGGCTGACTATGAAAGATCGCGTCACTTAACGCCGCAGCCCTCTAAGGCATCATGGCCAGAATAGCGCTCATCGTTTTTAAGAGCGTGCGGCATAGCCAGCAACAGTGTCCGGCTATGCCGATAGTGCCTCGGCCTAGTATCCGTAGCCCAGGCACCTCATGGAGAAGCTTGCAAGCCCGCTGCCGCACGGCATTGGTATGCCTACGAGCTTGAAGTAAGCGCTGATCGTCGGCGCGAGCGGGTATTCGTACATCAGGTCGTCGACGGGCCTGCCCAGGAGTATCGAGTGATACGGGTCGTTCAGGGGCATGTTACTGAACTTATTTCCCACGCTTATCTGGTTCGAATTGACTATCGTCATATCATTCGCTGACAAAGTGCTTTCATTGCCCGTGCCGGCCGGGGTGTTATTATCGAAGCTAAGTTTTCCGATATCGGGTATATTTATCATTGACTGACTGGTATTGCCTGATGTCGAGGACGTATTGTTCGCGATGGAATTTTTTCCGGCCGATACGCCTGTAGCGGCCGTCGCGGAATTAACGGCTACCCCTGGCGCGCTGGTCAGGCGACCCGGATCCCATGGGGCCTCGGAAACATCGCCCGCCATAAAATTATTATCCGTATAGTTTATGTTCTGGTTACTCGTCCCGTTCAGATATTGCACACCGCCGTTACCAATTCCGACGTTGCCCATGATCTTTACGTTGTTCCATCCCAGCGTATGCGTTATATAATACGGCACGGTACCGGTCACGTTATATCCTTCGGGCTCCCAGCCGTTCGGAGTTACGGACTTGTAGGCCGTCAGGTTCGCCCTTGCGTCTACTTGAGCCGGCAAAGCGCCGGAAATTGCGATTAATAATAAAGCGGTAATGCTCAGGACTATAGCTACCGCTTTCAGCCGATACCCAATACTCACGCCCATATGAGGTTAATCGGCTTGCGGATTTTTATCCCCTATTACGGTAAAAAACGATAAACAGGCATTTTCATAAAAAGTCCGCTAAATTTATGAATATAGCGGAACCGTCGTGAAAAGATGGATGATTAAAAAAACAGGAAAGGCTTATTTTATGTTCATCTGCTTCATTATCTTCTTCAGGTTCTTGTTGCCCTGGCCGCCGCCCTTCATTCCCTTCATGGCCTTCTGCATCATCTTATGGTACTTTAAGAGCTCCCGCACGTCCTCGGGCGACCTGCCCGAGCCAGTGGCGATGCGGGCGATGCGGCTGCTCCCTATGAGCTTCGGGTCCTCTTTTTCCGCCTCGGTCATCGAGTCCATGATGATACGGTAGCCCTGCATCTTATCCTGGGTCACCTTATACATGTCGTCGGTTATGTTCCCACCCATGCCGCCCAGCGGCAGCATCGACATGATCTGCTTCAGGGGCCCCATCTTGTTGATGGCCTCGAGCTGGGAGTACATGTCGTTCAGCGTGAACTTGCCCGTCATCATCTTTTCGACGTCCACGTCTTTTTGCGACAGGACCTCGTTGGCCTTCTCCACGAGCGCCTTCAGGTCGCCCATGCCCAGCAGCCTCGAAATAAATCCGTCCGGGTCAAAGCGCTCCAGGTCGTCCGGCGTCTCGCCCACGCCGATGAAGGCGATGGACGTGTTCGTGTCCGACACGGCGGAGAGGGCGCCGCCGCCCTTTGCCGTGCCGTCAAGCTTGGTGATGATCACGCCCGTGATCCCGACGGCATCGTTGAACGCCATCGCCTGCTCGCTGGCCTGCTGGCCGATGGCGGCGTCCAGAACGAGGAAACGGTGAGTGTAATTCGTGAGCGCACAGATATCCTTCATCTCTTTTATGAGATCGGTCTCGAGGGCGTGGCGGCCTGCTGTATCGACGATGCGGACGTCGTACTTCGCGGTCTCCTTTAGTCCTTTCCTCACGATGGCGACCGCATCCTTGTTGTCGCGCTCGCCGTAGAACATGACGCCCAGCTTCTCGCATAATTGGCTTAGCTGATCGTACGCGCCCGGCCTGTACGTGTCGGCGCAGATGACCGCTGGCTTGAGGCCCTTGCGGGAGAAGAAGCGCGCCAGCTTGGCGGTCGTGGTGGTCTTGCCCGAGCCCTGGAGGCCCACCATCATTATGGTCTGTGGCTCTAATGCGATTGGCGTCGCCTTGCCGATGATATTGACAAGCTCCGTGTAAACGATGCGGAGCACGTGCTCGCGGGAATCCATGCCGGCCGGGGGCGCCTCGGTCAGGGCCCTCTCCTTTATCCGGTTGGAGAGCTTCATGACCAGCTTCACGTTCACGTCGGCCTGAATCAGCGCCCTCTGGATATCCTTCACTACCTCATCGATGACTTCCTTGTCGATCTTGCCGGCGTTGGCGAGCTTCTGGATCGCGCTCTTAAGCGAAGACCCGAGGTTATCGAGCACCATGTTATCCTCTTAAAATTTCAGCTTAATTCTGGCTCGCTCACTTATAAACCTTATGTACCGTATCAGCAACTTGGTTATATACTTTAAGGGTTTGACTACACAAGAGGATTGATGTTTATGGAATTTAAGCCCGTGCTCATCGTTTTATTGATCGCCGCCGGCGTGGCCGCGGCCGGATGCTCGGCGCCCGCCGCGACGCCGACGCCCACGGCTACTCCGAATGCCACGGCCGTGCCGACGCCCGAGGCCGCCGCCGTGCCCTCCGAAACCCCGACTCCGGCGCCCGTAGCGACACCAACGCCCACGCCGACCCCGTGGCCCGTCTATTCGAACAACTCGCCCGTGTCGGTCTCGAATATCAAGATCACCTGGGATACCACCGGCTTCGAGGGGCAGGCCCACGAAACGGCCACCATGACCCTGAATAACGTGAACAAGGATAACCTGGTGCTCGACATCGTCCTGCTCTACAAGGTGACCACGCCCACCACCGTCATAGACGCCGATGGCACCGTGCATAACCTGACCAACACGATCACGAAGCCCCAGAACATCGGGGTAATGCAGTGGGAGGACCGGAAGGATGTTTCGTTCGACGTCTACCACAACAAGAACGTGCCCGCGACCGTCACTATCGTAGCCCAGTGGCGGGGCGGCCAGGCGACGCTCTTCGAGAAGACGCTTAATATGGCCGACAACAGCTTCGGCACATACGAGTTCTAACAGGGCAGGGCTTCCTGCCCCTTCTCTTAAGCCCCCTAAGCCTATTAAGAATGCTCTAAGACTTTTTCAGCCTCAAAGCTACTCTAAGCGGGCATGAAGCTACACGAAGGCATTAATAAATATTTAGAAATCGTTAGTGCGGCCTGGTGTAAACGTGGTGCCGCCTGGTGTAAACTTTGTGCGGTTGAAAAAAGTGCTAGTAAGCGGCACTTTGGTTACACCAGGCCACACGGAATTTTTATTTAATCACCAGGCGGCACCAACTTATTTTTAATAAGTCTTAGAGAACTTAGAGCCCGCTTAGAGTAGCTTTGAGGCTGAAACCGTCTTCGTGCATTCGTATGATGTTTAGAGGGCCTTGGCAAGGAGCAAACGGCTTAAGTACGAGCAAGCCCTTCTTTTTCGGGGAATGGAAATGCGCTGTTTAATGTGCGAACGCAAGTATTGCGAAGAGCATGGCGACTCAGAGGAAGGCTTCTGCAGCGAATCCTGCAGGCAGGTCTACCAGCTTCTCTATAGTGCCAGCGAAATGACCGCCGCCGCTAAGTTAAAAGCTTAGACTGAAGTCTTTTTTATTTTGCTGTATTCCATAACGCTTTAACGTGTAGCGCGCATAATGTTCACATATATGGATTTTCACTGCGTCATGGTCCGCTATGGCGAGATCGGCATCAAGAGCGAGCAGATCCGCGCCAAATATGAGCGCCTGCTCATCGGGAACATCGAGGCGATGCTCCGCGAGAATGACATTCCGTTCGACGATATCGTCCGTGAGCGGGGCAGGATATTCGTCAACAGTGCGGACCCGAGAGCTCCGGATGCCATAGCCAGGGTATTTGGCGTCGTCTCCGTGAGCCCCGTGGCTGTAACGGGCACCGATATAAAGGAGGTCCGGGAGACGGCGGCCGCCCTGGGCCGGGAGACCATCGGGGCTAACAGCTCGTTCGCAATCCGGGCCCGCAGGACCGGGGAGCAGCCCTATACGTCGCAGGAGATCGGGCGCATGTGCGGGGACGCGGTCTTCGAGGCCGTCCGGGAGCGTAACCCCCGAGTTGACCTCTCGGATCCGGACCATGAGATATTCGTGGAGATGAGGGAAAGCCAGTCATATGTCTTTTCAAAGGTCATCAAGGGCGTGGGCGGCATGCCGCTGGGCTCCCAGGGAAAGATGATCGCCCTCGTCTCAGGCGGCATCGATTCGCCCGTGGCTGCGTGGCTCATGATGCGACGGGGCTGCGACCTCATACCGGCCTTCTTCAACAACGGCATGTTCTCGGATAAGGATTACACCGAGCGGGCCATGGACACGATAAAAAAACTAAAGGCCTGGGCGCCGGGCCACTCTTTCAAGGTCTACGAGGTGCCCCACGGCGACTCGCTCCGGGAGTTCATCGAGAAAGGCAACATCAAGTATACGTGCGTCTTCTGCAAGCACATGATGTATAAGACGGCCGTCGAGATCGCCAGGCGCGAGAGCGCCCACGGCCTCATCACCGGCTCGTCTCTGGGCCAGGTAGCCTCGCAGACGTCCGATAACCTCATGATCGAGCATTATTTGATCGACTTTCCCGTCTATCATCCTTTGATAGGGCTGGACAAGAATGAGATCGTCGAGATCGCCCGGAAGATCGGCACCTACGATATTTCCGTGCGCCCGGCGACCTGCTGTAAGGCCGTGCCGAAACACCCCTCCATCCATGGGCGGCTCGAGGAGATCGCTAGGATCGAGGCCGAGTTCGACATCAGGGCGCTGGCGGAAAAGGAGCTCTCCGGGGCGATAGTGACGAAACTGTAGGGGTGCCGGGTTGAAGGTGGTCGTGGTCGACATTTCGGGCAGGCACAGG
This sequence comes from Methanocella sp., assembly GCF_035506375.1. Taxonomy (NCBI): domain Archaea; kingdom Methanobacteriati; phylum Methanobacteriota; class Methanomicrobia; order Methanocellales; family Methanocellaceae; genus Methanocella; species Methanocella sp. Next base: position 24,755 of record NZ_DATJPM010000029.1, on the reverse strand, counting down.
ATGGCGGACGGGCGCTACCATCTTGTCTGTGTCGCCGTCTCGGCCGTCCTGTCGCCGTTCGACGTCGATAAGATCGAGGACATGCGGATCTGCCAGGAAAAAGCGGACGACGTATCCATGGATACCATTGTCGACCTGATAAAAAAGGCATGCACACGGTTCCGGGGCACAATCATTACGGAGCCCGGCGAGTTCTATAATTACCCGGAGTGGCGGGTGGAGGCCATCCTGGGGAGAAAGTTCAAATACGCGGAAAGCGTGGGCGAAAGAAAGGCCATAGAGGTGGCGCACCACGTTTCGCTGGCCGTCCACAGGATGCTCCATGAATAGCGACGAAAAAGGCGTTCTACTAGTAAAGCGGATACAGCCCGGCACGGATGGTAGCCTGGAAGAGCTGGAAGAGCTGGCGCACTCCGCAGGCTATGAAGTGCTCGGCGAAGTGACACAGGTACGTACCCCGGATAAGGCGTTCGCCGTCGGAAAGGGCAAGGCGGAAGAGATAGCGGAACTTGTCGCAGAGCTGAAGCCTGAAAAGGTGGTCTTCGACGAAAAGCTCAGCGCCGTCCAGATCTACAATTTATCGAAGCTCTGCAAGCTCGAGGTCATCGACCGTTTCAATCTCATTCTCGAGATATTCGCCAGCCGGGCCCGGACAAAGGAGGCAAAGCTTCAGGTCGAGCTGGCATCGCTCATCTATGAGCGGCCCAAGGCCCGCATGAAGGTCACGCTGGCCAGGAGGGGCGAACAGCCAGGCTTCAAGGGCCTCGGCCGGTATCAGGCCGACGTCTACGAGAGCGAGATCACGGGCCGGATCGCAAAAATACAGGCCGAGCTGGACATCATCCGAAAACGCCAGCACGAGACGCGGAAGCAGAGGAAGGAAAAGGGCTTCGACCTGGTGGCGCTGGCCGGCTATACGAATGCCGGCAAGAGCACTCTCATGAACGCCCTGGTAGGCGAGTCAGTCGTCGCGAAGGACCAGCTTTTCACCACGCTCGTTCCCACGACCCGGTCGCTCCAGATCGGGCAGCGCAAGGCGCTTCTGACTGACACGGTCGGCTTCATCAAGTACCTGCCGCACTTCATGGTCGAGGCGTTCCGCTCTACGCTCGAGGAGATCTACCTGGCCGACGTCATCATCCTCGTCGTCGACGTGAGCGAACCTCCGGAGGCCATCGTGGACAAGCTTGTCACCTGCCACGATACCATGTGGGACGAGATCGGCCCGGTGCCGGTCATCACGGCCTTAAATAAGAGCGATCTTATTACGCAGGAAGAGCTGGAAGTGCGAAAGCAAGCCATCGTGCACCTTGCCCCTAACCCCGTCGTCATATCGGCGAGGACTGGAGAGGGGCTGGACGAGCTGAAGCGAAAGATCGGGAAGTACCTGCCGAAGTGGGCCTCCACCGAGGTCACGCTGCCCCGCACCGAGGAGGGCTTGTCCATGCTTTCCAGGCTCCACGACGAGGCCATCGTACACCACGTGGAGTACGACGGGAACACGATAAAGGCGAACGTCGAGGCCCGGGAGAGCGTGCTGAAACGTCTGGGGAAGCTTCTCGAAGGCTCGGCACCGGTCGTAAACCCTTAATACGCCGCCGCCATTATTTTAATCATGAAGATCTCGGTCATCGGAGCCGGAGCGCTGGGCACTTTTTATAGCGCGATGCTCTCCTCGTCGGGGCATGACGTAACCCTCGTCTGCCGGGAGAAGGACGCTGATATCCTGAAGGATGGTATCCGGGTTACTGGCGCCAGGGAAATTACCGCCATGCCATCGATCGCCACCGCAACTCCGGCTTCTGACGTCATCTTCGTCACGGTAAAAGCGTATGACGTCGCGGAGGCCGTAAAAGGCATATGCCCAAAGCCCGGGACGATCGTCGTCGTCATCCACAATGGCCTGGGGCCGGACGAGACGGCCACCTCGATCCTGGGGAAAGGCCACGTGGCCGCCGGCGTTTCATACAGCGGCGTGACGTTCTTAGAGCCAGGCCGGGTGAGGCTGGCGGGCTATACGGAGACCGTCCTGGGATCGGTGGAGTCTGAAGTCCGCGGCAGGCTCGGGATGGTCCGGGACCTGCTGGAAAAGGCCGGCCTGAGGGCGAGGGTGGCGGACGACATCCGGGCGGCGCAGTGGGAAAAGCTGTACGCCAACATCGCCATCAACCCCTTAACGGCCATTACTGCCATGAACAACGGCATGCTCCTCGAAGTGCCGGAGCTCAAGGCGCTGGTCGCCGGCATCGTAAGCGAGGCCGCCTCGGTCTCGAGCGCTTTGGGCATAAAGACGGGCGTCGACCCGCTGGAGAACACCTTCAAAGTGATAAGGGATACTTCAGGTAACCGCTCTTCGATGCTCCAGGACGTTTCGCGGGGCAGGCGTACGGAGATCGATGCGCTGAATGGCAGGGTGTGTGAGCTGGGGCGTAAAACGGGCGTGCCCACGCCGTACAACGATGCGATAACGGCACTGATAAGGGGGATCGAATACAAAAACAAGGTACGGGGCAGATAGAACCCCGTAAAATCCTTTAGATCAGCCTTTGCGAGGCCAGCTTTATGTCCTCTTCCTTGACAGTCTTACGGCCGGCATGCTTACATAGCTTGATAGCTTCTACGGAAACTTTCATGCCATAGTCCTCTAATATCGATGCCAGCGCCTCCTTTGCGTCCTCGCTGACCCTGTCAGCGCCCGCATTCCTTATTATCCTGTCAACTGAAGCTACGGGAAGTTCTTTCATCATATTCCACCTCCTATCTCGAAAATAGGGGATTATTTGATTATATATTAGTTAAAAACCGTTCTATATATAAGTTATGGTAAATCGAGGGTTTTTTCGGTTTATTAATTGCTTTTTAAACTCTTACGGGCTTTATGAGGATTTTATCTGAAAATATTAATTGAGAAGGTTTATGCCCTATGGCCCGTAATATACGAGCGAATTCGAGGCGGAAAGATGGTTAAGGCGACGAAGGTCACGAAATCCGGAAAGTCGGCCAGGGCGGCCAGGTCAGTCAGGGCGCCGGCGAAGCCGGCGAAGGCGCCCCGGGCCGCGGGAACGAAGCTCAATAAGGCGAGCCTGGACGAGATGTTCAGGGCGGCCGTCGCCAGTAACGAGTCGTTCAAGGCCACGGACGACGATTATGACCGGGCCATCGAGCACTTTAACGGGGTCATCAAGATGCTGGACACGATCATCGCCGTCGACTCGAACTACCGGGATGCCGTGAATTACAAGGGCATGATGCTTTACGGCTGTGGCCGGATCTCGGAGGCCATCGAATGTTTCGAGCTCATCATCAAGAACAATCCCGCGGATAAGGAAGCGCTGAATAATAAGGGGATCTGCCTCTACGGCCTGGGCCGGGACGAGGAGGCGCTAAAGTGCGTCGAGGCGGCCATCGCCATCGATAAGCGCTATGCCGACGCCTACATGAACAAGGCGGTCATACTCTGCGGCCTCGGCCGCATGGAAGAAGCCGACAGGGCCATGCGCAAGGCGAAGGCGTTCGAGACCCTGATAGGATAAAACTTTTGTTTTTTGCGCGTTTTTAGTATTATTAGTTTTTATCTGTTAAGTGCTCTCGCTTTTCTCCGTCAGTGGTTCCGCGTTTGTTATGCGATCGTTTGCCCTTTGTTTTGTGTGGTTCGCTGATTTGTCCGGTTTTTCAACACGAAAACACGAATTATTTTTTAGTCCCACGTAAGGGGCACGAACCACACTAAGATGGATGCTTTCACGTCAAAACACTAAACAACCTCCCAAAGGCACGAACTTCACTAAATTAACTTGAAACACTAGAAAAAGCATATAAAATAAAGTATAAGGAAGGATCATGCCGTTCTCGTGGTTCAATCCTTTGGTGAATTTGGTGCTCATTCGGGAGGTTGTTTCGTGTTTTAAGCGCCAGGCATGGAACTTAGTGATTATCGAGACTTACGTGGGATAAAAAAATAATTCGTGTTTTCGTGTTGAAAAACCGAGGGGCTGTACGAAAGTGGAAAATATGAAAGGACCGCTAAACAAACACGGAACTACTGGCCTCTGTGGTTATGGACACTCCAGGAAGGCATATCGGTAGGAGATGAAAATTTTCAACCCATAAACGCGCAGGAGGCAAACTTTTTTAAGCGTAGCTGTGCAGGCCCGGTATCAGGTAGGATACGCCCAGGTAAGTGAAAAGTATCGCCAGGAGCCCCAGTAGCGCGATGAACGCCGAGTCCTCGGGCTTCATGCCCGCCCGCCGGGCGAGAGGGTAAGCCGCATAGACTAAGGCCGTGATGAGCGACCAGGTCTCCTTGGGGTCCCATGACCAGTAGGCGCCCCAGGCCGCTTTCGCCCACATTGCGCCCATGACGATGCCCAGTACAAGCAATGCCAGCCCCGCGATAATTAGATTGTAAGCGATCGAGTCGAGCCTTTTTATTGTTCTATCGTCGCCCCTGCCCAGTGCTTTCAGCGCGATGAGGGCGCCGGAGGCGATGGACGCTACGGATAAGGCGGCGTACGCCAGGATGACGACGGGCACGTGGATGAGCAGCCAGCCGCTCTCAAGCGCCGGCGAGAGCGACGGGTTGGCTTCCCAGGACATGGCTGAAAATACCAGCAATACGATGGCCACGGCGGCCAGCGGAAGGTACAACGCGGGCGTTTCCTTAAGGCGATAGCAGTAAGCGGAAGCGACGCCCGTAGCCAGCGCCAGCAACGCGGCCGTCTCGTAGAGAGTCGCCCACGGGGGCCGGCCCAGCGTATACCAGCGCAATAAAAGCGCGCCGATGACGAGCAGGCAGCCGGCGAAGGAAATATACGATGGTATCTTACCCTTTTTCAGCAGGAGCGTCGATAGGGCAAAGACACAGAACGCCGCCGCGCCCGCCCACAAAAGCCATTCTTCCATAAGCGTCGTCTCACAAGTTTTATATCCTGTCCTAGTTATACTCGGATTACACAAAAAACCATTGTTAATTTAAATAAATAACGGTGGAGCATGGCGCCAAAATACTATTTCACCACCAGGGACCTGCTCACGGTCGCCATCCTGGCGTCTCTGGGCGGCGTGATGTCGACGTACGTGCAGTACCTGGCTAACGTCATCAACCGCCTTGCAGGCGTGCCGTACGGCGCCGGCGAGATAGTGGCCGGCCTGCACATCTTCTGGCTCGTCCTGATGGTGGCCATCACAAAAAAACCCGGCGCCGGCGTCGGGGGAGGGCTTCTCAAGGGCTTAGTAGAATTCCTCTCCGGGAGCTCCCATGGCATCTTCGTCGTGTTCATCTCGCTCCTGGAGGGCATTTTCGTGGAGATCGGCTTCTGGCCGTTTAAGAAGTACCCGAAGCTCTCTTACTTTACCGGCGGTATCCTGGGCTCCTTCGCCTACGTGCTCGCGAGCCAGCTTCTGTTCAACGTCTACCCGAACATATTCCTGTTAGCCGCGGTCGGCCTGCTTTCCATCGTTTCAGGGGCGGTGTTCGCGGGATACTTCAGCGTGGGCATCATGGACAATCTCGAGGAAGCGGGCATCGTGCGCCGGGAGAAAAAGCCCGAGAAAAAGGGCTTCGGGTTCACGGCGACGAGGGTCGTCGCCGTCATCCTGGCGCTGCTCATCGTGTTCTCGGCGATATATTATTTTGCCCTGGTCCGGCTAAAGGGCGATCCGCTCCAGTTCACCGTGACCGGCGCAGTGGCGTCCCCGAAGGACTATTATCAGCCGTCCTACGCGTCGGAGTTCGTGACCATCAACGCGAAGCTCGACGGGGCCGTCACTCACCTGCCGGCCCAGAACTACACGGGGCTGCCCGTGCGGTACGTGCTCCGGGACGCCCGGGTAGGCGCCGGCGCGAAGACCCTGGACGTGGTCGGCTCCGACGGCTATACGCAGTCGTTCAACGTTTCCGATATCATGGACAACGACGACCTCATCATCGTCCAGGAGGACGGCCATCTGAGGCTGGTCGCCCGCGGGTATCCGGGTCAATTATGGGTCGATAAGATGAAAATGATAAAAGTGTATTGAGGCTTTACTATGAGGAGATCAGGAATCGCTATTGTATTTATCGTGATGGTCATTATGGCTATGTCGCTTGGATGCACGACTGAGAAGAAGCTGAGCTTTAACGTTAAGGGACAGGTAGATAAGCCCGGGACGTACGACCTGAACAGCTATAAGGACAGGTTCGTGACCATCACGGCGAAGCTTGACGGCAAGGTCACGCACCTGCCGGAGGCGAACTATACGGGCGTCCCGCTGAGGACAGTGCTCTCCGACGCCGGAGTGAAGAGCGGCGCTACGAACGTCACCATCAGGGCCTCCGACGGGTACGCCCAGACGTTCGACCTTGCCAACGTGACCGCTAACGATAACGTCATCCTCATCAACGACAACGACACGGTCCGCGTCATCGCCAGGGGCTTCGCGGGAGGCATGTGGGTAGAGCAGGCCACCGAGCTGGACGTATCCTGACCTTATGATCTCGATCAGGGGCCTGTCGTTCTCTTTTTTTAACTCTGACAGGAAAGCGCTGGACGGCATCAGCCTGGAGATACCTGAAGGGCAGTTCCTGGCCATCACGGGGCCATCAGGGTGCGGCAAGTCCACACTGGCCCTGGCCATGGGCGGGTACATCCCCCACGTATTCGAGGGCCGGATGGAGGGCTCTATCGAGGTGGATGGCAAGCGCACGACGGACGTGGAACTGTCCGACATCGCCCCCCTCGTGGCCATCGTGCAGCAGGACCCCGAGTCTCAGCTATGCACGCTGAACGTGCGGGACGAGGTGTCGTTCGGGCCCGAGAATCTTCTGCTGAGCGCGGATGAAGTGAACCGCAGGGTCGATGAGTCTCTGGCCCTTGTCGGGGCCTCATACCTGAAGGGCCGGGAGATCCACGAGCTTTCCGGTGGAGAGAAGCAGCGGGTGGCCATCGCTTCCTTGCTGGCCATGCATCCCCGGGCGCTGATCCTCGACGAGCCCACCTCGAACCTTGACCCGTCCAGCACAGCGACCGTCTTCTCTGCTATCGAGCGCCTTAAAGAGAATACGGGAATGACCATCATCGTTATCGAGCATAAGCTCGACAGGCTCATGGGGCTTGCGGACAGGCTGGTCGTCATGGAGGCAGGCCGGATCGTCATGGATGGAGAGCCCCGGGAGGTCGTTGGCAGATACCGGGAGCAGCTAAACTCTATCGGCGTCAGGCTGCCTGGCCTCGATTGCCCGGCCTTCGCGGCGGACGGCGGCACGACGAAAAAGACGCCAGTTGTGGAGGTTAAAGGCCTCCGCGCGTCGTACGACGGCAGGGAGGCGCTCCACGGCATCGACATGCAAGTGAATAATTCGGAGATCGTGGGCATCATCGGGCCGAACGGCTCCGGCAAGACCACCTTCCTCAACGTGCTCATGGGGCTCCACAAATTCGACTCGGGAAGCGTTTCGGTCACGGGACTGGACGTGGGAAAGTCCCGGACGTCCGATATCGCCCGGCGCTCGGGCTTCATTTTCCAGAACCCCAACCACCAGATATTCGAGAGGACCGTCTACGCCGAGGCCGCCTTCGCCTTAAGGAACTTCGGCACGGGAGAGGATGAGGCCGCCCATCTCGTCGATCCCGTCCTAGAGAAGTACGGCCTGGCCAAATACAGGGATAAGCATCCGCTGGGCATCAGTTTCGGCGAAAAGCGGCGCCTGAACTTATGCTCGGTCCTGCCGCACGACCCCACGCTCATCATCATGGACGAGCCCTTCGTCGGGCAGGACTACGCCAACGTGACACGCATGTGCCGCGAGCTGCGAAGGCTGAGGGACGGGGGCAAGGCCCTCGTGCTGGTCTCGCACGACATGGATATGGTCTACAGGTACTGCGACCGCATCGTGCTCCTCAAGGACGGCATCGTCCTGGTGGACGATAAGCCGGAAGCGGCAATGCGGCGCATAGAGGAATCAGGAATGAAGGACTATGTGCCGGAGGGCTGCAGGAAATGAGGCTCCGTTACGAGGGGGGCTCTTCTTTTATACACCGGCTGAACCCGTTGACACGCCTGCTGGTGCTCGTCGCCTACAGCGTATCCATCTTTATGTTCAGCAGCCTGACGGCCGAGCTGCTGTGTTTCCTGGCCATGCTCGCGATCGCCGCATGGCTCCGGTCCAGGACGCTGGCCTCGCTGGTCACGTCTAAATATTTCATCTCCTTCGCCCTGCTCATCGTCGCCGTCCAGGCGCTGTTCACGGGCGGAGGCGGCCTCATCGTCAGCGTACCCCTCGTGCTTTTCACCGTGAACATCACGACCATGGGAGTCTACAACGGGCTTCTCATCGCCTTCCGCTTCCTCACCATCATCCTGGGCAGCGCCATCTTCATCGTCACCACCGAGCCGAACGAGCTGGCCTACGCGCTCATGAAGGCGGGCCTGCCCTACCGCTTCGGGTTCATGATAGTCACGGCCATACGTTTCCTGCCGGTCTTCGAATCTGAGGCCGGCACCGTGAGAAATGCCCAGGCGGCCCGGGGCCTGGAGATCGACAGCGGAGGGATAAAGAGCGTGATAAAAATCGTACGGTTTACGCTCATGCCGCTGATCGTCTCGGCGCTGTCCAAGGTGGACGTGCTGGTCATCTCCATGGAGAGCCGGGCGTTCGGCTACAGCCGGGCGCGCACATTCACGCGGAGCAGGCCGTTCCGGGCGACGGATGCCGTGATTAGCGCTACGGCCGTCGCCATCGTGGCCGTTCTGGCGCTTAACCTCTGGCTCCACTTCCTGACCATGCCGGCGTCGTTCACTTTTCCATGAAAGCAACTAATATCGATTGCATCATGTTTATTATAATACAGATGCTAATTACTTTGCTTATTACACCTTAAGACAAAATGGGGTGAAACTATGAGGTATAATGCATCGATACTATTGATTCTTACGGTTGTTCTGGTAGCCGCGGCTCTGAGCGGCTGCACTACGAGCACGAACACTAATACTGCGACACCGACCACGGCGGCCCCGAGCGCGGCCGGCGGCGATAATTCGGGCCTCAAGGCGGGCCTGACGGACGTGCCGAACTATAAGCTCCAGGTAGTTGGCGGAAACACGAACGTGACGCTTGCGTATGCCGATATTAAGGCCATGGGCTTGGTCGAGAAAGACGGGGTCGTCATGATCAACTCTGTAGGCACCGAGACGACAAGCGATTACGTGGGCGTGCCCATGATGGATATTATCAACAAGGCCGGCCTGCCCGCCGGGGACTATAACTTCAAGATCTCCGCGTCCGACGGGTACATGAAGGTCTACACGAAGGCCCAGCTCGAAAAGTCCATCCTCGGCCTGAAGGAGAACGGCACGGCGCTCACCGATAACATCAACAAGAACTCCATCCGCATAGTCGTGCCCGACGAGCCGGGCGAGATGTGGATGAAGGTGCCGGTCAAGATCGAGCTCACCCAGGCCGCCGGCTCCAGCACAGAGCCGTTCGTGCTGAACATCACCGGCGTCACCGCGAACGCCATCGGGCTGAAGATGTCGAAGCTCCAGTCGTACCCGGTCAAGTCCCTGACGGTGCCCTTTAAAAACAACACGACGCTGAGCGTTTCCGGTCCGTCCCTGAATAAGATCCTGGACGACTACGCGGCGAACACCACTGCCACGAAGGTCAGGTTCATCGCGTCCGACGGCTACAATAAGACGGTCAACATGACCGACATCCGGGCCGACAACGATGCCATCATCGCCATCGACCAGCAGAACGGCACGCTACGGGACATCCTGCCCTCGCAGCAGTTCTCCACGTGGGTCAATAAGCTCGCCACCATAGAGCTATCGTGATCAGCCATGGAAAAAGCGTATAAGTTCCTGATCGCCGGCCTGGCCATCGGGCTTGTCTTGGCCGCGGCGGCGACCTTCGCGTATACGTCCAGCACGCAGCCCCAGCAGCTCGACTGCAAGCAGTGCCACGAGGGCCACGGCAGCGTGGTCGCGCCCGACGTCAACATGAATGGCACGCTGCTGCTGACCGGAGATACGCCGCAGGACGAATACGTGGTCATCGACGACATCTTCAAGCTCAGGCAGATCGAGATCACCACGCTAAAGCAGCAGGACGGCGTAGGCGTCCCATCGAAGGGGGTCTCCGTCTATGATTTCCTGCAGGCGCACGGCGTGACCGGCTTCGACCGGCTGGTCTTCTATGCGGACGACTATGAGATGACACTAAATAAGAGCGAGATGAGCAACGAGACGATATTCGTGCCCATGGAATACTCCATTCGCGTGCTCGGCCCCAACATGCCCGTGAACGTGTGGGCAAAGAACATCCGGGCCATCGTCGTGGTGGGCGGCAATTCCGGCGACTCCATACAGCTCAACGGGAAGGAGCTGACCTACGGTCAAATGATCGATGATGGCATGGACAGCCTGGTCTACAGCAGCAAGACGACCGGATACGCGGGAACGGACCGCGATTACCAGTACCAGTCGGCCTTCGTCGTGCCGGGCATCCGCCTTGATAATCTGCTGGCGAAGGAAGGATTCGCGGGCTACTCGAACGTGACCATTAAGGGCCCCGTCGTCGAAAAGACCTATACCCGGGATGAGACGGCCGGGCTGCTCGTCACCCGGGACCAGGGCAAGATCAAGATAGCGTCGAGCGATAAGGCCCGGGCAAACTGGATGGGCGTGGAAGCGATAACGGCGGAGTAAATGGACGTTAAAAAAATTCTCCCAGTCCTGCTCATTCTTTTTTTTATCGCCCTTTCGGGCTGTATTACTGCGGGCAGGGAGTGGTCGTTCGCAATCAACGGCGATTCGTCGAAGAGCGTCAATAGCTCGCTCTATGAAAAGCTGGCGAACGACGCGAAGACCTACGACGGCGTCACCGGCATACCGCTCGAAATATTCCTCGCTTACTACGGCGTATATCCGGTCACGGCCATATCGTATAATGGCACGGTATATAACTGGACAGATGCCGCCTCGGCGGCGAGCAAGGACATCCCCATGCTTGTTGAGCCCAACGGCAGCGTCTACTATGCCGGCAAAAGGGCTATGCCCACGGACATTAACGTTACGCTTGCCGATAAGCCCGGAGTGTCCACGCTGGACGTCGCGCCGTCTATCCTTTATGCCCTGGACGCCGGGGGCAGGGACGACCTGATCCACGAAAAGGCGAGCAGGGTCGTCCTGTTCTATCTGGACGCTTTCGGCTACGAGCGCTATCAGGACGCCCGGCAGAGGGGCCTGATCAGCAATATATCATCTCTGGGAGAGCCGGTAAAGGCTGTATGCGTCTACCCATCCATCACCCAGAATAACGCGAAGGCCATGGCCACCGGGCTGGCGCCGAACCTCTCCAGGGGGGATTTCCGGTCTTACCTGCCTTATAATGACACGGTCTTCGACATCCTCGAGCGCAAAGGGCTCAAGGCCGTCTGGGTCGACGGCAACAGCCCGCCCGTAGCCGTGAACGATACGGTGTTCGCCCTCGACGAGAACGGCGACGGCTCCGCTGACGACGAGGTCACCGCGGCGGCCATCGACGAATACCGGGCAGGCGCCGACTTTATGGTCGTCCACTACAAGGATACTGACCTGGAAATGCACGAATATGGCCCCTATTCGCCCGAAGGGCTGGCCTCGGTGAAAACGGCCGATGTCGAAGTCGGCGAGGTCCTGAAAAGCCTGGATAATGGCACGGTCGTGGTCATTTACGCCGACCACGGGTGCCATAACCTGACGGGCGGCGGCGGCAACCACGGCACTCTGCTGCCCGACGACATGTACATACCGCTCGTTATCGGCGAGGCGTAAAAGGCCTCGAATCTTCGATATCCCGGGCCTTTTTTAATAACAGCTCCCTCTGGCCCGGACGGAACTCTGCGGCCTGTCTCAGGGAATTAGCGACGAAGGCGTCGATATTCTTTAGCGCTATCCCGGAATCCCCCTCGTAGCGACCGATGAATCGCCGGCCGAGTGCATATTTTTCCTCCGAGAACATGGGCTCGGTATCGAGTAAATAGGCGAGCGCCTCGCCCACGTCCTCCTCGGGCCGGCCCCGGTGGGACAGCTCGAAGTCGATGCCATAGATGCGGTCGGAGACGAGGAAGTTCTTAAAGATCGCGTCCGACTTGACCAGCACTTCATCGCCCGAGCGGAAAGCCCCGTGAAAAGCGGCCAGCCAGGCGGCCACGCCAAGCGCTTTTTCGCCCATGGACGGCGTATTCAGATAATCGTTGACGGACCTGCCGGGTATGAGCTCAAGGAGGAGCGCGTTATCGCCCACGTCCACGACTTCGGGTACCGCGATCCCTGCCCTTCGAGCCGCCCGAAGCGTCCTGGCCTCGTTCTTGCAGCGGCCGTTCTCGTAAACCTTTAAGACGAGGCGCCATCCGCCCCGCTCGACCAGGTAGACCTTATTTTTCCGGCTGTGGAATTGCTCCACGACCGTGAGGCCTTCAAAGGGCACATCAACCATTTAAGCCACCCTGAGCCAGGACAACGTACAGGTCGGCGACCCTTTTTTCGCCGGCCCTCGAAAGGTTGAGGTAGCAGAACGGGCAATAGGTAACGACGGTGCTCTCGTTCTCCTCCAGGATCCTCCCGGCCCTCGCGCCGGCAAGCATCCGGTCGAAGGACATTACGCCGCCGCCGGCCCCGCAGCAGGCGCCGGTCCCGTCTTCCCTGGCACCCATGAGCATGCCGTGGGCCGTCTCGCTCTTCTCTTTGGCGTGGCACGGGTCGTGTATCGTCACGCCCTTTGCCGGCACCTTCATATCCTTGAGCAGGTCCATGGCCAGGGCGACATCGACGTCGAACCCGCCACGCCCATTATAGTATTTATTGAAGGCCGAGTAGCAGCCGGGGCATATAGTTATGATGCGCTTCACGCCCGTGTCCCGGAAGGCCTTGATATTTCTGTCCACGGCGGCATTTCCTGCGTCGATGTCGCCTAAATTATATAGCGTATATCCGCAGCAGGTCTCGCCTTCCAGGAGTTTATACTTAATGCCTTTTTTATCGAGCAATTCCCGTGCGGCCGCGAGTATCTCCGGGGCCTTGAAGCGCGCCGTACAGCCCTTGAACAGCACGGTATCCGTATCGGCGCCCTTCAGCTCCCCGCCGTCCGCCGAAATCGCGATGCCATAGGGGTTCCCGTATGCGGCAACTGAACCTTTAATCGAGGCAAGGTGGGCCGGCACGATGCCTTTTCCCACGGCCATGGCGCGCGTGCTACGGTTAAACCAGGCCATCCAGCAGCCGTTGCACAGCGTGCACCGGTACAGGCGGCGCACGTCCTCGTCGCTCAGCTTTCCCGTGGCGGCCATCTTCAAATAGCGTAAGATCGCCCGGTCTGGGGAGTAATTCGAGTCCATCTCTTTTTCGAGGACAGGGCAGCGGCATCTCATAATGATCAGGAAGGGGCAAACGATATAGCCCATGAGGGCGGCGGCCGCCAGGGCCAGCAAGATAATGGTGCTCGCCGGCACCAGCGGGTCCAGCGTGCTGTATCCCAGCAGGTCCCTGTATTCAGTCTGCGCCGGCAGCACCGTGAGCACGGCGAACGCTAAGAGCACGATGCCCGCGATCAGGCGGTACTGCGGGCCCCAGTGCTCGAACTTGATGCGGAACGTCGTGAGGAATATGAGCATGGCGGTGCCGATGAGGATGAGCGTGCTGAAGGGGGCGAAGGAGCACAGCGAGTTATAGCCCATGTAGTTCGTCCTGTAAAGAAGGTGGCTGGCCGGGTACTGCGCCTCGTGGCAGCTGTGGCACGCGGCCTGCGGGCCGAGGAGCCAGGCGTCCGGCACCATGGTCAGGAGGCCGGCGAGAACGAGCAGCAGGCAGGCGAACAGGGCCAGCTTGCGCTGCATTTCAGGAGCCATAGGAGCGATGTTTAACCCCCATCCTATTAAATATTTACCATAAGCCATGACAAATAATGCTTCGGAAAATTGAAACTGTTCACTAAAACTCAGGGATGTTTTTTCGATCCCGGCAATCGCTTTTACTTACGCTACGTTTATTTATTCTGCATAAGTAGTATATGGAAGAGGTTTATTATGTCCAATAAATTATTGAAACTCTTGATCATAACAATGGTCTTTATAGCCATTGCAGTGCCGCTGTCCGGCTGCACGAACCAGGCCGGCAACGCAACGGCGACGCCGGTGCCTACGACGGCGCCCGTACAGACGCTGAAGCTCGCGACGACCACGAGCGTGAACGACTCGGGCCTTCTCAACTACATCCTGCCCGACTTCGAGAAGGAGAATAACGTCAATGTCCAGGTCCTGTCGGCGGGCTCCGGCCAGGCCATCGCCTACGGCGCCAGCGGCGACGTGGACGTGCTCATCGTGCACAGCCCGGCGGCCGAGACGACCTTCATGAACCAGGGCCACGGCTGGAATAGGACCCAGTTCGCCCATAACTTCTTCGTGATCGTCGGCCCCACGAGCGATCCGGCGGGCATCAAGGGCCTGAACGCCACCCAGGCGTACGATAAGATCGCCCAGGCGAAGTCGACGTTCGTCGCGAGGGTCGACGCGTCGGGCACGGATACAAAGAACAGGGATATCTGGAATAAGACCAGCCTCAAGGCCGTCCCTTCGAACGTGACCAACACCTGGTATAAGGCGACCGGCTCGGGCATGGGCGATACCCTGCGCATGGCGGACCAGCTTCAGGCCTATACGCTGAGCGACATCGCCACCTACGAGTCTCTGTCGAAGAGCCTCAACCTGACCATACTGGTGGAGAACGACCCCGTCACGCTCATCAACAAGTACGACGTGATCGCGGTCAACCAGACGGAGTACCCGTCGGTCAACTACCCGATGGCGAAAAAGCTCATCGACTACCTGGCGAGCCAGCCGACGCAGCAGAAGATAGCCGAGTACGGCCAGGCCCAGTATGGAAGGCCGCTGTTCTACGCCGACCTGCTGAACAACTCGACGTCGAGCAAGTAATATCATTAAGCATGGCAGCCCGAGGGCGCTCACCTCCGCCCTCCCCTTTTATTTCGATACGATTATGCCCCGCGGCATCCTATATCCATCCAATGATTGATACGCATACTCACGTGGATACCAGGCCCTACGAGGACTTCGAGGCCATGGCGCTGGCCGGCATAACTGACGTCCTGACGCTCGCCCACGACCCCATGCGCATGAGTACCAGCGTGGTCATTAAAGACCATTTCGAGCGGCTGTTCTCCGAAAAGTCGCGTGTCGGGAGGTCCGGGCTCCGCCTCCATGTCTGCCTGGGCCTGCATCCCCGCATACGGCCGGATGACCCGGATAAATGTCTCGAGCTACTCGAATCGTACCTGGCAAAGGGTGACAGGAAAGTGCTCGCCATCGGCGAAACCGGGCTTGAGACGGGTAGCCCATTCGAGATCGGCCTGCTCGAGCGCCAGCTCGACCTCTCGGTAAAATACCGCTTACCCATCATCGTCCATACGCCCCGCTCGAATAAGCTCATGGTAACGAGGGACATACTGGATATACTCTCCACCCGCCCGCTCGATAAGAAAAAGGTCGTAGTCGACCACGCCGACCAGGAAACAACCCCTCTTATCCTGGACGGGGGCTACAACGCCGGCCTCACGGTCCAGCCCTCAAAGCTCACGCCGCAGCAGGCGGCCGATATCGTGGAGCGGCTTGACGCGGGCATGCTGGTGCTGAACACGGACGCCTCGTCGAACCCGACGGACGTTTTAGGCGTGCCCCGCACCGTACACCTTTTAAAAATGCACGGGGCCGTCGAGGATAAAATAAAGATGGTCGGCGAGCTGAACGCCCGGAAGATCTTCGGCATCGTCCCCCCGACAGAGGCAATGCGATAGCGGGGCTCATGTTATAATGCCTTTAAAAAAAGAAAAGAGGGATGGTTCAGTGCATCCCAAACAATCCCTTGAACCAGTTCACGATGCCCGTTATGAAGTCCGGCGCCGGCGGCTCAGGCTGCGGGTTGAGCTCCACTGCCTGGCCAGAATCGCCCTGGCCATTGTTCCCTCCGATCGTGTTGATGTCCTGGTTGATGGTCGAGCCGCCGGACGATAGCGAGCCGGTCTTTGCGGCCGCTGTCGTGGTTATCGGCGTGATGGTCGTGTTGCCGTTGTGCAGCGTCACCTTAGCCCGCCACGGTTCTCCCGCTGCGGCCAGCCTGCTGTCGAGGGGCGTCAGGTCCATGTAATAGACCAGGTCACCGCTCGTGTCCACGGTGCTGCCCGCGGGCGGCAGGTGGAACACAAGGCCGTCGTCGGACTTCACGTCCTGGCTCGCGCGGACCTCGAACTGGATGTTATCGCCCGGGGCCGTGCTGTAGGAGTTCATCCACCAGCAGTTCACCATGCTCGGGTTCGGGTCGGGGCTGCCGTCCGCCGCGGCCGGGTAGGCCACGACGTTCACCCAGACGACACCGCTACCCCCGGTCCTCTGGATCGTGACCAGCGCCGAGCCGCCCTTGTTCAGGCTGTACGCGTCGGCATCGAAGCTGACCGTGGCCTGCTGCGGAGGCGCGTTCAGGTCGGGGATGGTAATGGTGGCCATGAAGGGCACGCTCTCCTTCGTATTCTCGGGCGATAAGGGCTTGAGCACGATATTGAAGTATTTTCCCGCGAGACTGTTATCGGCCGGTATCTTCAGCGAGATCTTCATCTCCATGGTCTGGCCCGGCGAATCGCTGGCCCCCTTCACGTTCGACCACCCGGCAGCGGCGGGATCGATGTTGCCCCTGAGCCCATCGATCTCGTAAAATACCATGCCGTCGCCGCCCTGCCTGATGATGTCCACGGTCAAAGTGCTGTCATTATTGGCGATATACCCCATGGAATCCAGACACAGGCTCGCCGGTGACCCGACTGCACCGGGACGGGGCGAGGGTATCTGCGTGTCGGGAGGCAGCGGCGTGACCGTCGTAATGTCGCCGCCGGCCTGGCCCGTGTTACCCGGTACAATATTGCCTGGAATGATATTGGGCGGGATATATGTCTTCGGAACTAAGGCACCCGGCGGGAGCCTGAGTATCGGTCCCGGGGTGGGCGTGGGCGTGGGTAAGTTCGCGATGATCGACGGGTTGATGTAAATGGGCGGTATTATCACGATAGGCCCAGGGGTGGGCGTGGGCGTGGGCGTGGGTAATTTCACGATGATCGACGGGTTGACATAAATTGGCGGTTTTATCACGATGGGCGCCGGCGTTGGCGTCGGCGTGGGTAAGTTCGCGATGATCGACGGGTTGACATAAATGGGCGGTGGTTTATATACCAGCCCGCTGGCAGTGCTTTTTCCTATGATATCTATCTTTAGTATCGAACCGGCAGCGTTGATAAGCACAACCGTAGTGATAAGTACTATGAATGCCATTGCGGCCAGCCGTGTAATATCGTTCTGTTCACTCAATTATAACCCCTCCTATTTTGCTACCATTTCAAAGGCCCCACCGGCCAATGGATTCGCTTTACTGCGGTAGCGAACTCCTCAGGCCCGCAGTGATGCCGCTCGTTTATAGAAAAAACGAATGGCCTGCGAACGCTAAAGAAGTGACTGCTTGTACAATAATGAATTAGCGTTTCATTCGAATAAAGTTTACTATATAAAATTTTTAAAGATTAATAAAAGCCAAATATATTCTGTATATTTAGAGGACGATTTATGAGCGGCAAATCAGCGGCGACAAATAAGAAAGAAGGGCTGATGTCAGCCCTTTATGCCGGCACGAACTTCGTGCCGTAGTAGATCATGCCTTTCTCGCCGTCCTCGCCGATCTTGCGGAACACCTTCGTCACCCTCATGCCGATCTTTACCTCGGCCGGATCACAGATGACCTGCGTGGTCAGGTGAGGGCCCTCGTCCAGCTTCACGATTGCGAGCACGTATGGCTTGCCGCCGATCCAGGAATCGCCGGGCGTATATATGGTCGTATAGGTCACGACCTCGCCGGTGCCCTTGAACTGGTACTCGGTCATCTTGCCCTGACGCCTGCATTCGGGGCAGAAAAGTCGGGGCGGGAAATAATAGTTACCGCAGGTCTCGCACTTCGTGCCGATGAGGTTATAGCGGGCCGGTATCTCTCTCCAGAATCTTGGGACTCCCATGCTTATCTCCTCCTCTTCTCGTTCGAGAATATGTGGCAGACGGCCGTGCCGCCAGTTCCGCCCACGTTGTGGGTCATGGCGATCTTCGCGCCCTTGACCTGCCTCTTGCCGGCCTCGCCGCGGAGCTGCTCGACGCACTCGACGGCTTGTTTTATTCCAGTAGCGCCCACGGGGTGGCCGCAAGCTTTGAGGCCGCCTGACGTGTTGATGGGGATCTTACCGCCGATGGCCGTCTCGCCGGCCAGCGTGGCCGGGCCGCCCTGGCCCTTCTTGAAGAATCCCAGGTCCTCGATGGCTAATATTTCGGCGATGGTGAAGCAGTCGTGGACTTCGCAGAGGTCTATATCCTTCGGAGTGACTTTCGCCATCTCGTACGCCCTCTGGCCCGCGGCGACGCTGGCCCCGAAGGTGCAGAAATCCTTCCGGTTGTGCAGCGATATCGTGTCGGTCGCCTGGCCGGAGCCAAGCACGTAGACCGGGCTGTCCGTATACCTTTTCGCGTCTTCCGCCGGGGCCACGATCACTGCGGCCGCCCCGTCCGTGATGGGCGAGCAGTCGAATAAGGTGAACGGGTCCGCCACCATGGTCGAGTTAACTACGGTGTCGATGGTGATCTCGTTCCTGAACTGGGCCCTGGGATTGCCAATGGCGTTATGGTGGTTCTTCACGGCGACCTGGGCTAACTGCTCTCTGGTCGTGCCATAGCGGTGCATGTGCAGCCTGGCCACCATTGCGTACAGTGCCGGGAACGTGGCTCCCATGAAGCCTTCCCACTCCCTGTCGGCTGCGGATGCCAGCGCGTCCACGGTCACGCCCGTCTCGACGTCCGTCATCTTCTCGACGCCAGCCGCCACGACCACGTCATGGTAGCCCGACGCCACCGCTATTACGGCGTTCCTCAGAGCCAAGCCGCCAGAGGCGCACGCCGCCTCGACCCTCGTCGAGGGCACGTGGAACGTCGACGCCAGCCCGGCGAAGTCCGCTACCAGGGAGCCGATGTGCTCCTGGCTCACGAACTGGCCGCCGCTCATGTTACCCACGTACATGGCCTCGATCTCTTCGCCGTTCAGCTTTGCGTCCCCGATTGCCTTGGCGCCGGCCTCTACGACGATGTCCCTGAAGGACCTCTCCCACATCTCGCCGAACTTGGTGCATCCGACGCCTATGATCGCAACATCTCTCATTTTGTCACCTCTTAACTGTCCACCTTGATCTTGCCCTTATGCTTCGCGTATATGGCGTAGTCGATGTACTTAGCATCTTTTATATAGTCCCACGTCTTCTTCGCCAGGTCCTGTACCTGCGTGATGCGGTCGGTGACCGTTATGTCGAACGAGTCGCTGCCCGCGCCCGAGCCGAACGAGGTGACGAACACCCGGTCGCCCGGCTTTGCCACGTCTAATACGGCCGACAGGCCGACCATGCTGGCGCCCGAGTACGTGTTGCCCATCATCGGGCAGGTCAGGCCCTGCTTTATCTGCTCCCTGGTGAATCCCAGCGTCTGGGCCGCCCGGGTGGGGAACTTGCCGTTGGGCTGGTGGAATACCGCGTAATTATAATCTGAGGGCTTTGTGCCCGCCTTCTCCAGCATCATCTTCGATGCCGAGAGGACGTGCTTGAAGTAGCCCGGGTCTCCGGTGAATCGCCCTCCATGCCTCGGGTAGTCGGCGCCCTCCCGTCTCCAGAAGTCGGGCGTGTCCGTCGTGAACGAGCACGTATGGTTGATCGTGGCGATGAGATCCGTATTACCGATGACGAACGCGGCTCCGCCGGCCGCCGCCGTGTACTCGAGCGCGTCGCCGGGCGCTCCCTGCGAGACGTCCGCCCCGATGGCTAAAGCGGTTTCGGCGATGCCCGCGGAGACGACGCCCATGCAGGTCTGGATGGCGGCGGTGCCCGCCTTGCAGGCGAACTCGTAGTCCGCGGCGGTCATCTTCGGCCCCGCCCCGATGGCCGCTGCGACGATGGTCGCGGTCGGCTTCACGGCGTACGGGTGGCTCTCCGAGCCCACGTAGATGGCGCCGATCTTCTTCGGGTCCGCGCCCCTCAGCACGGCGTTCCTCGCTGCCTCGACGGCTATTGTGGCGGTGTCCTCATCCATGTCAGGCACCGACTTCTCATTAACCATCAGGCCGTTCTTATAGTCGTCCGCATCGTCGCCCCAGACCTTCGCGATCTCTTCGACCTTGATGCGGTACCGCGGTACGTACGCTCCGTATGCGCTGATCCCTAGTGTCATTATTTCAATCCCTTTAGTATGCTGATCATTGAGTCTATGTCCATCCGGCTGGCGATGAGCGGGAACGTCTCGACGCTCGCGATCTTCTTCGCCACCGGGTCGATCTTCGAGGCTTCCAGGCCGTGGAGCACCACGGCGGCGGGCTTGAGCGAAGATACGCGCAGCGCCACCATGGGCGAGCGGCCCGTGCTCACGTTACAAAAGATGAGGGCCCTCTCCGTGCTCCAGCCGTATAAGCGATAAAACTCCTCGGAGGACAGCTGTATTATAGCGTTGATGCTGTCGATGATCGTGTAGCCGTTGATGGACCGGTCCATGTTCCCCGAGATGTGCTCCGCCTCGATGGCGCCGGCGAACTTCTCCAGCGTCACGGGCGAGCGGTACTCGTGGATGTCCAGGACGACGTCCGGGTTCGCATAGGAGAGCATGCTCTCGTACGCCCGGATCTTGTGGGAGCCGGCCTTCTCGTCGATGTCCAGCAATGCCTCCACGATCTTGCTGATGATCGTCGTCCCCGGCGACTTTCTCCGGCCGCTCTCGTAGTCGCTGACGACCGAGGGCGATACCTCGATCGCGTTGGCCAGGTCGATCTGAGATACCTCAAAACTCTTTCGCCATTTTTTTATGGTCTCGCCCGGGTTCCCGGAGAGGGCTATCTCGCCCGCCATCTTCTCGGCAAGCTTTGCCCTCAGGTCGACGACGTTGCTCTGCATCAGCGCTTAGAAACGCCATCCTTGTATATAAATTTTTTAGTAGTCGTCATCGACAATTGTCGATAATTTTTAGAATAAAACCATGACACGCTTTAATGCCAGGTCGAGCAGCACCGGCGTCGCCACCGCGAGGACGCCGCCCACGACCGCCATGAGCGTGTTTGCCCCGTGTGCGATGGGGCTTGCCAGCCACCCGGGCGGATGCCAGCCCAGCAGTCCCAGTAAGAATAGTGTGCCCATCATCCACGCCATAAAATCAACAGCCAGCAATAGAAGTATCAACGAAAGGACGAGTCCCGCCTCGAGGATGCCGTTCATGCCATGCTCCACACAAATAAACCTTATAAATCCAATGTAAGGTCATCGTTTAAAACTTTTTGGTAAAAATGCAAAAAGGGCTAATTCTTGATCATGTTCAGGAACTTCTTCGTCCTCTCGTGCTGCGGGTTGGTGAAGAACTGGTCGGGCGTGTTCTGCTCGACTATGACGCCGCCGTCGATCAGGATGATCCGGTCCCCGACCTCCTTGGCGAAGTTCATCTCGTGCGTCACCACGATCATGGTCATGCCATCCATGGCCAGGTTCTTCATGACGTCCAGCACTTCTTTTACTAATTCCGGGTCCAGCGCCGAGGTGACCTCGTCGAACAACATCACATCGGGCCTCATGGCCAGCGCCCGGGCGATGGCCACGCGCTGCTGCTGGCCGCCCGAAAGCTGCGTTGGATAGCTATTAGCCTTCTCGGACAGGCCGACCTTCTTCAGCAGCTCGAGGCCGATCTTCTCCGCCTCCTGCTTCGACTTCTTCTGGACCTTCATGGGCGCTAAAGTGACGTTACCCAGGGCAGTCATGTGGGGGAAGAGGTTGAACTGCTGGAACACCATGCCGACCTTCTGGCGCATCTTGTTTAAATCCGCCTTCCTGCCGGTGATCTCCTCGCCGTCGATGAAGATGCGGCCACCGGTGGGCTCCTCCAGGCGGTTGATACACCTTAAGATCGTGCTCTTGCCCGAGCCGCTGGGGCCCAGGATGACCACAACCTCGCCCTTCTTGATATCGAGCGAGATGCCCTTGAGGACTTCCAGGTCTCCGAAGCGCTTATGCAGATCGTCGATGACTACCATGCTGTTGCTCATACGAACTCCTCCGACAGCGGCTTCACCTTTTGTTTTTTCGCCTTGCCGTTCGTCCTGGTATTGGCGATGTTGTACTTCTTCTCCATGTACTGGACCGCCTTGCCCAGCGGTATTGTTATACACAGGTAGATGATACCTGCGGCCAGGAGCGGCGTGAACGTATTATAGTACTCCACGCCCACTAGCTTGGCCTCCATGGTGACCTCTGTGACGGAGATCACTAAGCCGATGGACGAGTCCTTGATGAGAGCGATGAACTCGTTGCCGAGGGCGGGCAGCACGATCTTGATCGCCTGGGGCAGGATAATATAGCGCATCGACTGGTTCTGCGACAGGCCCAGCGACCTCGCGGCCTCGGTCTGGCCCTTGCTGACCGCCTCGATGCCCGCCTTGAAAATTTCGCCCATGTAGGCGCCGCTGTTCACCGACAGTGCGATGATGCACGAGGTGAAGGCGTCGATGTTGAACTGCTGGCCCGTCATGTCCGATATCGGGAATGGCAGGCCGAAGTTGACGAACAATAATTGTAACAGGATCGGCAAGCCTCTCACGCCCTCGACGTACACCGACGCGACCACCCGGATGATGCGGTTGGACGACGTCCGGCCGATGCCCATGAGCAGGCCGATGCAGATGCCGATACAGTAGGCCACGATGGACAGCTTGATCGTGTTGACCAGGCCGTAGATGATCTCCTTGGATAACGAGTAGATGAACAGGCTGCCGTCCAGAATGCTGTACCGGCGTGCACCGCCCTCCATGAGGATGACGTAGGTGGACCCGGGCACAACGTCAATCCGGGTCGTGTTATCCTCGAGCATGTCCTTCGATATCTTCACCGTATGCATGCCTGGCGACAGGCTGAGCGTCACGCCGCCGTCGCCGGTGCCCGTCGTGCCGACGAACTGGCCATCCACGTAGACGCTTGCGCCAGTGATCTTACTCCTCGACTCCCGGGCATCCAGGGCCACGATGGTGACAGAGTTCGCCGGCTTCTGGGCGCTCAGCTTAAACTCCAGAGATTCGGTGCCGTTGAAGATCTGGTCAATGGTCTTACTGCCATAGCCGTCTTTCGTGACGGTGATGTTATGCTGCCCCGGGGAAACGTCCGGGACTACGAACTGGCCACGGTTATCCGTCAAGCCCTGGAAGGCGCCGTCCAGGTAGACCGAGGAGTTCTCCATGCGGGACATCCAGTCGTTTTCCACGATGATCGGTATGGAATGGCTGGCCTGGGCCGACGCAGGGACCATGGATAGCAGGCCCGATGTGGAACATAAAAGCAATATGAGTATACAGATAGACGACCGTCTACGGTTCAACAGCACCACCGCACCATTTTTAGTTTTCCTACAAGTTTAATTAGTTAACCAGTTATAAGCCTTTCCATCCATATGGGCGATTGAATAATCGGCAAATGCATGACCGGTCTTTTTTTCATATATAAAAGAAAAGGCACGTGGGAAACGTGCCTCAATTGTCCTACGAGAACCACTTCTTATATATCGCGTCGTACCGGCCGTCGGCCTTGATCTTGGCCAGGGCCTGGTTCATCGCGGCCGTAAGTCCCGGGTTGTCCTTGCTGACGACGATGCCGAAGTATTCGGTACCGCTGAGTGAGGTGTTAGAGAACTGGTAGTCGCCAGGGTACTGGTCGATATACGGCTTCATGACCGGGTAGTCGCCCGCGGCGACCTGGACCTCTCCCTTCTTGAGGGCGGCCATGACGTCCGGCATCAGGGTGTACGCCTTGATGTTCTGGGGCGGGACCAGCGTCTTATTGTCGGCGGTCGTCAGGTTCGCGATCTCGAGCTGGGCGACGGTGCCCGACTGGACGCCGATGGTCATGTTGCCCAGATCGTCTAGCGTCTTGATTTTGTCATTACCGGCCTTGACGGCCAGGGCCTGTCCACGATTCTCATAGTACGGGTCCGTGAAGTCGATGGACTTCTGCCTCTCCGGCTTGATGGTGAAGGCGGATATGGACGCGTCGAACTTGTTGGTCTGGACAGCCAGGATGATAGTGTCGAACGCCTGGTTCGTGTATACGACTTTCAGGCCGAGCTCCTTGCCGATCTCGTTCATGAGGTCGATGTCAAAGCCCTCGATCTGATTCGTCGTCGTGTTCACGTTCTCGAAGGGCGCATAGCTTGCATCCGTGGCGATCGAGAGCGTGCCCGCCGTCAGCGTCGTGAAGTTCGCAGATGGAGCAGGCGTCGGCGTAACGGCCGGGGACGTGGTGCATCCGCTGACCGCGACGACGATCATGCTGATCAATAGCAATAATAAAAATGCCTTTGTTACATTCTTAGTCACTAGTCTAAGCCTCCTTTTCACCTATACTGTTATGCCATGGCATGGCAGAGCATAACTGAGCATTGGGGCGCTACATAGGTGTATATAGTGCTATAGCTAGTGACCGTATTAAACCTTTTGCAATCGCCGACTATGGCCGATTTTTTATAAAATTTTCGGTATCCGGCCCGCCGTCATTTCATATCCTCGTATGCCGTGTTATTATAATTTCCCAGGTATTATTTTGCCTTTCTATGGGGTGAGCAACAAGTTTCCCTGCTCCTGTACTTGTA
>NZ_DATJPM010000028.1 GCF_035506375.1 Methanocella sp. | reverse complement strand
CCTTCAGAAATTAAAAAAAGAGGCCGACGACCTCCAATCGCTCGTCCAGCGGTCGGTTGACTTTAAATTTCCCCTGCGCATCCGGTGTTACGACTGCAACGAGGTGCTTGATAACTCGAAAAAGCTGTACGTCCATAAGATCATATTCCCGGACCATTCCTATTACGACCCGTACCGCATCAGCCTGCATTTACGGTATTTCGGCTATCCGGAGCTGCTCAAAGTGCTCCAGGAGGAGTACGGCTGGAACTTCGTGGAGAACACGCCCGAGCGCATTCATTCCTATATGATGGAGCTGGCCAGCATGCGGGAGCGCCATGCCCAGGCCCGGGTCAAAGTTGAGGAGGAGGTCGAAACGCTGAAGGGCCTGCTGGACTCGAACGTCTGGCTCACGAAGAACGACCGGACGGCGGTCATGAGCCGGTGCCAGAATAAGATTAAAGTGCTCCATGGCATCGACAGCACTTTCCGCATTATCGAGGCCATGATAGAGCAGGACGGGCAGGTGAGCCTCATGGACCGGGCTGCGGTGTTCGAGGCCGAGGCACAATAGAAAGTGTATCGGGGCTCTAAAATACATCTGTTTTACTTCGAGTAGCTCATTGCTTGCTTTTCTAATGTCTTATGGCCGTGCCTTTTCCGCTGACTGGTCTGCTTTAGTAAACATTATTAGGCTTCAGAGCGAGTGATAATGACATAAAAGAAGGTCCTTATCGTGTTCATCGGGATTGATCACGGCACAACGGGCATACGCTTTGCCAGCACGGACGGAAGCTGGTTCGAGCTGTCGCGAAGGCAGGCCCGTGACATGTCGCAGGAGCGGATAGTCAGCACCATGCTGGAGAGCCTGCATACCACAAAAAACGACATAGAGCTTATCGCGCTTACGTACTCGATGGGCGACGGTATTTCCCGAATTACGCCTATCGATAAGGTCGAAAACCGCGGAATCATCAGCCGCGAGGGCGCCGGCGTCCATATTGGCGGCGGCACCAACGTCTACGATGCCATCGCCTCATCGGGCATACCGGCTGTCGTGATCCCGGGCATTCACCGGCATAATTACGGCCACCCGTGCTTCCGCGTCTACTCCCACGGCGCCAGCCCGGAGAAGCTGGGCATCGCCTATAACGCGTACATGTCTGCCGGAGACAGGGACTTCATCGTCTCCGATATCAGCTCAAACACGGTCACCATGGGCGTCCAGGGCCTGAAGCTGCTCGGCGCCATCGATGCCTGTATCTTCGCCCCGGGCGTACACCATGGGCCTTTAGACTTACAGGCTATCCGCGACGTCGATGATGGTCTTATGACGGCGAACGACGCCTTTTCAACGGCGGGCGTGACTAAGCTCATACCCTATAAAGACTTGAACGCGCTGCAGGCCGCCCTGGAAAAGAATGACCAGGACGCGCTCTGGGCCTTCGATGCCATCGCAGTCTTTGCCGCGATGGAGGTCGCTTCGTTCTTGATGCTCATTCCCGACGCCATCGTGTTCGTGGCGGGCTCTGTCGGCTCCATGGGCCTCGTTGTAAACCGTATGTCGGGCTTATTAAAGAAAGACGTCATTGTCCTTGGGAAATTGTCTGCGGCGATAGGGCTGGCGCAGATCGCTCGAGGCGTTCATGGCGGTAAAAAGGATATTTTAGGGATTACTGTTGAATAACAATTTTTCTTTATTATTTTACTGGCACGAAGAGCTGTGGTGAAAATAATGTCCTCTGTGCCCTTTGTACCGTAGACATTAATTCCTGGAATGCTTTTTGACAATATCCATGAAGTACTTGTGAATTCGTGCGTCGTCGGTCAACTCGGGGTGGAATGCCAGCGCTACAATATTACCCTGCCTGGCTGCGACGATGAACTCATCCAGCCGGGCCAGCACTTCGACGCCATCGCCCGCGGAGACGATGGCTGGAGCACGGATGAAGACGGCGTTGAACGGCCCGCCCTCGATGAACGGCAACGACAGGGGGGACTCGAATGACTCACGCTGGCGGCCGAAAGCGTTCCGGTCGATGGCCGTATCCATGAGGCCCAGAAGCTTCTGGCCCGTCTTACGCACTTCATCGTCGCCACGGGTTGCTAAAAGAATCAAGCCGGCACAGGTGCCCAGGATGGGCATGCCCTGCATCGCACGCCCGATAATCTCCTGCGCTATGCCCTCCGACCACGCGAGGCGGCACAGCGTCGTGCTTTCGCCGCCCGGGATAATGATGGCATCACACGAGGGCACGATGCCCTTATGCTTGATCTTCACTATCTCGCCGTCGAAAACGCGGGACAGGGCGTCGACGTGCTCTTCCACGTTGCCCTGCAGCGCGATGACTCCGATCTTCATGACGCCACGATAATCGCATGTATAAGGTTAAAACTTTTCTATCGGGGCAAAGCTTCAGGAAGCAGGACAATGAATCTAGCGCCTATATCGGGCTCGCCCCGGGCACGGTTACCTTTTAAAGCCGATCCGACATCGCAAGAAGGGCGAGCGCCGTTGCTGCCTGGTCCGACTGCGCGCCGGCCTCTCTACCGAAGCCGCCATCATCGTTCTGCACGGCCGGGAGCCATTCCTCGATGACCGACGATATGTCCGGCTCTTCGATGGCCTTTAGCGCTCCCAGCAGCGAAGCGGCGTCCGCGGCATGGCCGCCGGCGATGGAATCCCGGGCGGCGATCCATGCAAAATCGATGAACTTTTCTCGTAACTCATCGTCCAGATAGCCGATACGCTTCAGGTTCAGGATCGGGGCATAAACATGCGATACCGGCTCCTCTTCGAACGCCAGATCGCTCATATAATCCAGGGCAAAGCCCAGCCCTTTAGCGAACCGCTGAATGCCGCTGAGATAAAAGGAATGGAGCGCCCGCAGGCAGAACGTGGTCGTGAAAGCCTTCTTCTGGGCATTCGTGCCCCAGGAGCCGTCCTCGTTCTGGTTTTCCAGGAGCCACAGGATGCCTCTGCTGATGGGCATACTTGCCTTGCCATAATCGAAACAGTTCAATACGACCATGGTATAGGCCGTATTCGAGGCGTCCGAGTACATCCGGGTCTTTTGCCTGAAATGCCCATCACGCTCCTGCATGCTTTCTAAATAACCTAAACCTTTAACCATCGTGTCTTCCGGCATGTATCCCCTCAGAGCGAGCAAAGACCGGGAACATATAAAAGGGTCGCCGCTTCCCCACGAGCCGTCGGGAAGCTGCGCATTGATTAAATACTCCGAGGCCTGAGCAGGTAAGTCCATGGCTATCGACCGAGCATCGCCTTCAGCTCTTGATGCACGTCATCCGCGAACGCCGGGTCCCAGAGGCCATGTGTCGTGCCGTTATACTGGTGCCACGCTTTTGGCTCGGAAGCCTTATCGTATAGTGCCTTACCGTCGGCAATCGGCACGATCGAGTCGTTGTCGAACTGGAACATGGCCAGCTTACGCGGCGGCAGGCTTGACAGATACTTCGAGGGCATTACCGCGCCGATAAACTTCGTCGCGTTCTGGTCCGACGTAGCAGTGAAGGCAAAGTCAGACGAACTTATAGTTATGACACCCTTAAATGCGGGCTGCTCGCCTGCGGCCACGATGGCCCACATGCCGCCGATGCTTTCGCCGAGCAGGCTTACGTTGCTGCTGTCCAGGTCAAACCGCGTCTTAATATAGTCATAACCCTTGAGCACGTCATAGATCTGCTTATATTGCACGGGATCGCCGCCGGCCATGAACGCCTCGTACCCGGAGTTCCAGTCGTTCTGGGCGTCGCCCTGTGTTTGCCCGCCATTGCCGCGCTCGTCCAGCGTCAGCGTGGCATAGCCCATGTCGCAGAGCGCCAGGGCCGTCGGCATATTCGCCTCCTTCGTGATCGTCATCGCCGGAAGCACTATGACGACGGGCGGCTTTGTGACGTTCTTCGGTATCACCAGGGATGCGTAGACGTCGTCCCCGAAGCTCTTGTAAGTAACAGTCTCGAATGTGTAATTGGCCGTGGACTTGGTAATATTAGATGAAGCGGTGATGTCTCCCGTATCAGTGAAACTGAGCTTGCCCGTGGCGTCGATAGTCCATAGCTTTGCATTCTTATCCGGTAGCTGCGTAGACCAGGCAAAGAAAAAGAAGCCGATGACCAGGATGAATACTATTGCACAAATGCCGATGTAGAGGAGCCTGCGAGACTCCTGCTTCTTTCGTTTTTCTTCGTTCTTCTTTTTGGACACGGCTTACTATTTTGGCGGCATCGAAAATAAGCCTTTTGGATTTCGGAGACACAAAGCTTACTGAGGCACTATTTTTACCGCAAAGGCCAGTAGTTCAGTGTTTGTGTCATGATGGTTTGCTGCTCTTTAAGGCACAATAGTGCCTCAGTTCTCTTCGAGCACTTAAAGCAGAATGAAATTATAAGGCGAGCAAGCAGGCGCCTCTACTATAAGCACATAACTACTGACTTAACTCTTTTAATAAGATTGCTGTGTTGAATAAGTCAAGTTTTGTTAATTAGTAAATGATTACTAAGCTAATTAATTTTTAAAATTATTTGCTGTGTTGAATTACTCCCGTATTTTAAGCTTTTTAAGGGCACTGAGGGCATTATTTTTCACCACAAAGGCACGAAGAGCACGGAGGCCCACAAAGTTTTCTTTTTAAATTAAGTTACAAAGTACACAAAGCCGGTTC
>NZ_DATJPM010000027.1 GCF_035506375.1 Methanocella sp. | reverse complement strand
GATGTCGCACTTCTCGGAGATGATGAACTCGGCCTTTTGCAGGACGCGGATGGCCTGGTCGAGCAGCGTTTCTCGAGTCATAATGGCGAAAGTATTATATTATAACATTCAACTGTCTTTTTCCTAATATTAAAACATTTTCATTATGCTGTACGTGGGAATTGACGATACCGACTCGAAGCTGGGGATGTGCACGACATATCTAGCGGCCGTGCTGGCGGAGCGGCTGGCGCCTTTTGGCCTTCACGGGTACCCGAGGCTGGTCAGGCTCAACCCCAACATCAAGTACAAGACCAGGGGGAACGCCGCCCTGTGCCTCGTCCTGGAGCGCGGGCCTGTGGAAGAAGTGGAAAAGATCGCCGTAAAGGCCGTCGAAGAGTACGCCCGGTTCGAGGACGGGAACACCAACCCTGGCGTCGTCGTCCATGAGGGCGAGGTGCCCGATGACGTCAGGGCGTTCGCCCTGCGCGTCGTCCGGGACGTGGTGGACATTCCCGAGGCGCTTCTTCTTGCGAAGAAGCATGGCATGCGCGTGCGCCGCTTCAAGAACGGCCGCGGCGTCATCGGCGCCCTGGCCTCCATCGGGCTCGACCTGTATGACCATACATACGAGCTACTGGCATACCGCTTGCCGGAGAACTACGAGAAGCCCCGGCGGCTGGACCGCGAGTCCGTCTACCGCATGGACGCTGCCACGTACCCGGACACCTGGGACAACGTTGACCTGCGCAACAAGGTCGTCGTCTTCTCCCCGCACACCCCCGACCCCGTTTTATACGGCATCCGGGGCAACAGCCCCGAAGTACTGTTAAAAGCCCAAAAGATGCTCGTCACCGAGCCGGTGGAGCGGTCCCAGATCTTCATCACCAACCAGGGCACCGACATGCACCTCGTCGAGGCGAAGGTGGCCGACGTGCGGAACGACCGCTCCTACGTTTTGGAGGGCTTCGTCTGCGACGAGCCGCAGGCCATCGAGGGCGGCCACGTCTTTTTCGGCATCGAGCAGGCCGGGGCCTCCATCAAATGCGCCGCCTTCGAGCCGACGAAGAACTTTCGGGAGATCGTTAAACAGCTAATAAAAGGCGACGAGGTGAAGGCCTTCGGAAGCGTGAAGGGCGATACGGTGAACCTGGAAAAGCTCGAGGTCGTCAAGCTCGCCCAACTCGTAAAGACAAGCCCCCCGAAGTGTCCGGTTTGCGGTAAAAGCATGGAGTCCGTCGGCCGGAATAAGGGTTACCGGTGCCGGAAGTGCGGGGCCAGGCGGGCGTTGCCCATCTATGAAAAAGTAAAGCGCGATCTTGAACCGGGGTTGTATGAGGTGCCGCCGTCGGCGAGAAGGCACCTGGCAAAACAGATCATTAGAATTAAAGAGCCCTGGTGCCGGACGCACCCGGGCCGGTAAGAAATTTACTCTTCCTGGTGCACGAGCACGGTCAGCAGGTCCCTGTCCAGCAGGAGGCCGTCCAGCTTATTGTCCGCCGTGATAACGGGCACCTGCTCGATGCGGTTGCGGCGCATCTTCTTGGCGCAGTCGGAGACGGGCGTCTTGTGGAACGCGGTGATGACGTCCTTGACCATGACGTTCTTCACCGGGATATCCGGAAGCTTGATGCGAGAGACGCCGTAGTACAGGCTCATCGTATCCCGCATGCTCTCCCAGGTCCACTTGTCCTCGTCGCTGGCGGAGGACATGTCGGACCTCTCCACGGAGTCCTCGATGCGGCTCATGTTGATCAGGTCGGTGATGGTGATTATGCCCGTAAGCTCGCTCTTGCTGTTGAGCACGGGCAGCGCGTCGTGCTTGGAGAGCCTTATTATTTCGCTGACCACGCTGACGGGGGTGTCCTCCCAGACCGCGACGATGCCATTCTTTACGTATGTCTTGATCGGCGAAGTGATGTCCATCTGGCCGATGGCGCCCACGATGTCGGCCACGGTCACGATGCCTACCAGCTTATTCTTCACCACGACGGGCAGCCTGCGGAGGCCGGTCATTATGAGGATGCGGGCGGCCTCGGATATGGGCGCGTCCGGGGTTATGGTCACGGGGTCTCTGGTCATCAACAGCGCGATCTGCTCTTCGGTCGGATGCTTCAGCAGGTCGATGCGGGTGACGATGCCGAGAAGGGTACCATCCCTCACGACGGGCACGGCGGAGATACGCTCCTTCTGCATGAGATCGAGCACCTCGTCCCGGGAGCCGGGAATCTCGATGCTCTTGACACTTTTGATCATGATGTCGTCGACGGTCACAATTTGCTTCATAACATCCCTCGAAGATTATTTCATATTATTTAAATATTGGGTCTCACTTCTTGTCGCTCTTGATCACGAGCACGGGACAGCTGGCGATGCGGATGACCTTCTCGGCCGTGCTGCCTAAAAGGATCCTGTCTATGCCGCTTTTTCCCAGCGTGCCCATGACGATGAGCTCTACTCCGCTGTCGTTGGCGAACTTCGTTATCTCGGCGGCGGGGTTTCCCTCGAGCACGCGAGTCTCCACTTCGACCCCCTCCGGGGCCGCGTCTTTTACGGCCCGGACCGCGTCCTCGCCCTCGTCCTTAAGGAGCTGGTACATGTTCTCCCATGTGACGTCCATGGGAATGGAGGTGAAGGTCACGGTGTCGACTACGTACACCGCGTACACTTTCGAGCCCCGGTCCTTCGCGATCTTAAGGCCCATGTCCACGGCGTTCTGCGTCCGCTTCGAGCCGTCGGTCGCGATCAGAATTTTCTTGAAGAGTTCCGACATACTTTACCCTCGTGAATAAAATAGCCAATGTCGCCAGGCCCTGCGCGCCTGACTACGGTGCTTATGAGATTCTGCGAAGATTTAAATGTATCGGACTTCGCGTCGAAGACGATGAGGTCGGCGTCCATGCCGGGCAATATCGCCCCCTTTTTGAGCCCGGCCAGCCTCGCCCCGTTCAGCGTCGCCATCCGCAGCACGGAGGCATCGTCGTGAACGAGGAGCTTGTCCGTCCACTCCATCTCCCGGAACATGTCCGGCGAGTCCAGCATGACGTTGTCCGTCCCCAGGGCCAGCGTGACTCCGGCGTCATGCATCTTTTTCAGCGGCGGGAGCCCCACGCCCGTCATGGCGTTCGACCGCGGGCACGCCACCACGGGTATGCCCCGGTCGGCGGCCCGGCGGATATCGGAAGCAACGGCCTGCGCCATATGCACTAAGAAGTCAGGCATGATATCCATCGCAGTATCTATATCGTCTCTATTTAACTCGCCCGCGTGGATACCGATTATTTTGCCGGCTTTTTTCGTCTTTTCGGCGATATCCTCAGCGGCGCCCGGGGGGAGGTCCCTCGTGCTGCTGATGCCTATGCCGTCGGCCGCGGCGAGGACGGCCTCGACGGAATCTCCCGGGGCCGGGCGCCCCAGTATCGTGGCCCTCGGGCCGGCCACTTCCCGCAGGAGCCGGGCGCCTTCGGCGCCGCCCTCCCGGAAGTCGATGCAGTGGCAGGTGCCCGTCCGCCGCATGACCTCGAGCGAGGAGCGCATGCCGCCCGCGATGGCGCCGGCCCCGGCGGCGCTCAGTATCCGGTGCTTGAGGCCGCCGGGCGGGGCCACGAGCTCCACGAGCGGCATGAAAGGCGGGTCCTTCACGATGGAGTCGCCCAGATGCGTATGGGAGTTCACGAAGGCGGGGCAGACGATGCCCCGGATATCGGAGTCGCACCGCTCGAAGCCGACTTCACTGATCTTAGAGCCCGCGATGGCCACGTAGCCCTCCCGTGCCTCGAGCTCCTCTCCATAGATGAGCGTCCCCGATACGACGTATTCCCCGGACATGGTACGGATAAATGGCCCCCTGATAAAATAAAACTTCTCGGCCCGGTGAAAATTCGGCCATAAGCCTATGTATTGGAGGGCGGACGTAGCAACTTATTTATCATACTTCGTGTAATGGGTATAACGTCTGGAGGACACACTATGGCGAGAAAAGACACGAGCGGACTGATGTCGTCGGCCGGTATCATGCGCTATTTCGAGGCCGAGGAATCCGCGATCAAGTTAGACCCCCTGTTCGTCATCGTCTCGGCGATCATCTTCGGCGCCATCGTCTTGGGGCTAAACCTTTACTTCGGCAGGATCTGGTAACTAAGACCTTTTTGTTTTTACGGGCGCACCGCCCTCTTTTCCCCTTTTAGGCTCCGTCCTCTCGGGTGATTCTATGACAGTCTTCTTCTCTTCCGGGGGAACGTACTGTATGGGGGCATCCTTGATCTGCCGCCTGTCCGGGCCTGTCCTGCACGTCATCAGATTAAATTAATGCGGCCGTGCATAAAAACCTGCCCCGATAACTTTACATTTACCGGAGGCCCTATACGTTTGGATGCCCCTGGAAGAGTATACGGCGTTCGAGCGCGTCGAGGCGAAGTACGAGGTCGTCTTCATCGGCCGCTCCAACGTAGGCAAGTCGACGCTGATGCGGGAGCTGATCGGCCTTAAAGTGCGCGTCGGCAGGCGGCCCGGCGTCACGCTCCGCCCGAACTACTACAGCTTTGGCGATCTTTTAGTGACGGACATGCCCGGCTACGGGTACATGAAGAACGTGGACTATAAAAAACAGCACAGGATAAGAGACCTCATCGTCAGGTACTTCGAGGACAACGCGCCGAGAATAATTACCGCCGTCCAGGTCGTGGACGCCAAATCGTTCACCGAGGTCGTGGACCGGTGGGACGGCCGGGGCGAGGTGCCCATCGACCTCGAGCTCTTCCAGTTTTTAAGAGACCTGAACATCCCGGTCATCGTGGCCGTCAACAAGATGGACAACATCTACGACCGGGAAAAAAACATGGTGCTGGACGACATCGCCCTGCGCCTCGGGTTCAGCCCGCCATGGAGCGGCTGGATGGACCGACTCGCCCCCATATCGGCGAAAAAGGGGGACGTGGAGCACCTGCGCCGGCTCCTGAAGGATAAGCTGCGGGCCGTCGGGCGCCAGGACCTGGCGGGCTGCTTCTCGTAGCGCCTTGCTCCGGCCGATTTTACATTAATAGTCAATCTTTTTAAACTATCCCGCCGTTTATACAATAACAAACCGTGAGGTCCTGGTTATGAGTCTGAAGCCGAGGAGGATTCTGGGCACGCCCTACGCGAACGGGGCTAAGCTGCTGTTTTTAGGAGCGGGAGAGCTGGGAAAAGAGACGATGATCGAGGCCCAGCGCATGGGCATCGAGATCGTGGCGGTCGACCGGTACGCCAACTCGCCGGGCATGCAGGTGGCACATCGGTCTTACCCGATCAACATGAAAAGCGAGCGGGCGCTCATGGCCATTATGGCCCGCGAGAAGCCCGACGCTATCATACCCGAGATAGAGGCCATCAACATCGACACGCTCTTCAAGCTTGAAAAGGAGGGCTACTTCGTGGCGCCCTGCGCAGAGGCCGTGTGGACCGCCATGCATCGCGAGCGTCTCCGTGAGGCCATCGCCTCCACGGGGGCCAGGACGTCAAAGTACGAGTACGCTACCGATCTGGCCAGCTTTAAGAAGGCATGTGACAGTATTGGGTACCCGTGCGTGTCCAAGCCCATACAGTCGTCGAGCGGCAAGGGCTCATACTTCCTGAAGAGTAAGAAGGACGTCGAGAAGGCCTTCAAGGAAGCCGAAAAGGCCCGGGGCTCGTCCGCCAAGATCATCGTCGAGGAGTTCATCAGCTTCGACGTGGAGATCACGGAACTATCCGTAAAGTACGTCAACGAGAAGGGCAAGGACGAGAGCAAGTTCGTCCGGCCCCTGGGGCACTACCAGATCGAGGGGGATTACCATTCCTCGTGGCACCCCTGGATCGAGGGCGGCGATGAAAAGATGGTCAAAAAAATAGAGAAGCAGGTCTACGACTACTCGCAGCGCATCATGGACAGGCTGGGCGGCTATGGCCTCTTCGCCCACGAGATGTTCATCGACCTGAAGAACGGCAGGGTATACGCCAACGAGACGGCGTGCCGGCCCCACGACACGGGGTTAGTGACTCTCGCCTCTATGCCGCTGGGCTATTCTGAGTTCGCGCTCCACGCGAAAGCAGTTTTAGGCATCCCCATCAAGTGGCACGACCCCATCATCGAGCCCCGCTGTTCCGCCGCCTCGCACGTCATCATCTCTCATACCGAGGGCTGGTACCCGCAGTACAGCGTCGCCGGCGCGTACGACGACGACACGAGCGTCCTCATCTTCGGCAAGCCCGAAACGTATGCGGAGCGCCGGATGGGCGTTGTGCTCTCCTGCGGGAAGACCGTGGAGCAGGCCCGCCGCAAGGCGCAGGCCAGCGCCCATAAGGTCAGGATCGACGCCGGCCAGGGATGGAAGGCCCAGGAGATAACCGAAAAGCACTATTAGGAGGAGGCCCTATTACGGCTAAAAACGGTACAGAGGGATTCGGTGAGGATTACTGACGAGTGCGTGGGCTGCGGCCACTGTAAGGTGTTCTGCCCGGCCGGCGCCATCGAGACTTGCGGCGTGAGCCGGATCAACGATAAGTGCATCGAGTGCGGCAAGTGCAAGGGCTATTGCGCTATCGGGGCCATCACGGAGGAGCCATGAGGGTATCCATCATCGGCGCCGGCCTGGGCGGCCTGCTCGCGGGCGCCGCCCTCTCGAAGGAGCACGACGTCGACGTCTACGAGCGGCTCGATATCTACGGCGGCCGGTTCACCAATTTACCTTATAAGGGCTTCCAGCTCACCACGGGCGCCCTCCACATGATCCCACAAGGGCCGACCGGCCCGCTGGCCGAGCTCCTTAAGCAGGTCGGCGCCGGCGTGAATATCGTCAGGACCGATCCCATGGGCTGCTTCATGACGAAGGATAATGCCCAGATCTCTTTCTTTAATTTCAGGGAGCTTTTATCGTCCCGGGCCCAGGCCCGGATACCGGCCCTGATGGCGAAGATGCTCATCCCGAAGAAGGGCACCGTTTCGGACATGGTATGGGGCGACCCCGAGTGGCTGGCGCTTTCGGACAGCTGCTGCGGCTGGGCGCTCTCCACGCTGTCGGTGGACACCCCCGCGGCCGAGGCATCGGGCATCATCCGGCACGTCATCGGCGGCGGCCCCGGTAAGTACAACACTCCGGGCGTGCCCATGGGCGGATGCGGGGCCGTGGTCGATGCCCTGGCCGGCGTGGTGGAGAAGAACGGCGGTAAAATTCATTTAGGCTCGAAGGTCGACTCGGTCCTCGTGGAGGACGGGAAAGCGAAGGGCGTCGCCGTGGACGGCGAAAAGCGCGGGGCCGATATCGTCATATCGGACATCGGGCACCGGCTCACGGCGGGCATGTACGACGCCCGGTACCTCAACCCGAAGTACGCGGGCGTGCTTCAAAAGCTCCGGCCCTCGGAGGGCGTCAAGATCTGCCTGGCCGCGGAGGAGCCGCTCGTCGGCCACCCGGGCGTGGTCTTCACGCCCTACACGCAGCGGGTCAACGGCATGAACGAAGTGACGCACATCGACCCGTCGCTCGCCCCGGAGGGCATGCACCTTACCATGACGCACCAGGCGCTGCGCTCGGGCGACGTGGAAAACGAGATAAAGCTCGGCCTTCAGGACATCAGGAACATGTTCCAGGGCAAGAAATATTCAGTTCTTTTAGTACAAACATATAGGCGCGACTGGCCCGTGAACCGCATCGCCTCGGGCTTCGACCCCGGCAACCTGACGCCGGTGAAAGGCCTGTACGTCGTGGGCGACGGCGCCAAGGGCAGGGGCTACATCGAGGTCGAAGGCGTGGCGGCGGGCGTGAAGAACCTTCTCGACGCCCTGAAGGCCCGGAGCTGATGCCCGGCTTTTGCCCGGAGTGCGGTGACAGACGACGGCCGCCGACATACGGACCGGCAATCCCGGGGCCCACGCCTGGGACGTCATACATGAGCGAAATCGATCATAAGGGATATAAGCGTAGTAGTTCCGTGTTTGTTTAGTGGTCCTTTGCCCTATTTTCCACTTTCGTACAGCCCGTCGGTTTTTCAACACGAAAACACGAAAGACTTTTATATCCCACGTAAGGGGCACTAAAATCACTAAGTTCCATGCCTGGCGCTTAAAACACGAAACAACCTCCCGAATGGCACTAAAACACTAAAGGATTGAACCACGAGAACGGCATGAAATTTATGCTTTATTTTATATGCTTTCTCTAGTGTTTCAAGTTAATTTAGTGGGGTCCGTGCCCTTGGGAGGTTGTTTAGTGTTTTAACGTGAAAGCATCCACTTTAGTGCGGTTCGTGCCCCTTACGTGGGATAAAAAAATAATTTGTGTTTTCGTGTTGAAAAACCGGACAAATCATCGAACCACACAAACAAAGACAAACGATCACAAAACAAACGCGAAACCAATGAAGCGGAGAATAGCGCCAGGCCGGTCAGTCGCGGACCACCTGGAACGGCCCGATGTGATAGCCTTCAAGCGGGTATATATCGTATTTTTCATAATGCAGCGCTTCCGACGCATTTAGCTTTGTGGTCAATGCACTGATCACTTCGCGGCCATTATCGCCGATCGAGCTGTTATCTACCAGTATGAACGACCGGTCCGGCGTCGACTGATACCATCGCTCGTTCGCGAGCCAGACGTTGGGCTTCATGTCGTCACGGTAGAAGAACGTCGCCCTGACCGTGATGTCCTCCCCGGAAAGGTAAGTGAGTATATTCGAGTACCAGTACGAGCTATAGCCGAACGTCAGGTTATTCTGCTTCATGTAATCGATGAGGCCGTATTCCTGGGCATTCGGGGACGCGGCCGTCCCGCTCACGCTCGAATATCCATAAATGGCCGATATCAGGAGAAGCGACAGGGCCAGCGCACCGCATATCTTATCGTCCTTCCGGCAGGAGGCCGCGATGAGCATGAGCACGGCGAACGCCGTGAATGTCAGGTAGCGGGCGCTGCTTATGTCTATGGAGTAGTTCGATACCAGGAACATCGCGAACATGATGACCACTGACGCAAGCAGTATGCCATTGAAGAAACGATTTTGCCCGTTATGCAGGATATTCCAGGCCGAGTAAATTGCCAGGGCCGCGAAGGCCGCAAGGGACAGGGCCTCCAATATGCCAAAACCCGCAAACCCGTTGAAAACACTATAAAGTCCCTCGTTCAGCGTAAGCGCCAATGCCTTAAAGTAAAGCGGAAGGATCGTGGAAAAGATATTAGACGTCCCTTTACCGGTGACTACGTCCTGGACAACCCAGGTGTATACGAAATATGTCTTATAAATGTAAACTATCGCGGATACGGCTGCCATCAGCGCTACCACTATGTTCATGGTCCGGCTTTTTTCCTTAACTACGAGCAGGTACGCCAGTATTAAGGGCAGGATCAGCCACGGCAGTATGATCGTGTCGGATACGACCGTCAGGGCCGTGAGAACGATAAGCGCTATCACATATGGCCATTGTATGCTGGTATCGCGCACTTTCCTGCCCTTTTTTGTCTTTTGCTTTTTTTCGCCTTCTTTTTTATTAACATAGATGAGCAGGGCAAGGATAATGCCCAGGAAAACGACCGTCCCGGCATGCGAGGTCGGAAGCGAAAAAAACTGATACGCAATCGGCGGGACGTTAACGGCGAGGGCCGTGAACAGGAGGGCGTTTAGAGCCTCGCCCGTTATCATGAATACGATGTACGCGAGGACGCCCGCGCCCAGCGCGAACTCGATATAGGTCATCAGCTTGAGGGCGGCCGGGTCATAGTCCGTAAGGATCTGCGGGATGAGCTGGAACGGTAACAGCTCGGTGAAGAGAAACGTGTCCTGGGACGGCAGGTAGTAGCCGCTGAGGAAGTAGTTCTGGTGCTTCCATATGTCCATGGCCTCCAGCCCTTCGCCGACCATGTCGCTGTTCAGGCTCATGTTAATGGACAGTATAAGCTTTGTCCCGAGGCCGAACAATATGAACAGTACAAGCGCGACCGCAAAAGCTGTTCTCCACGTGATCTTTATCTTTTTTAAATCTTTTTCCTGCTCCAACCCGAGCCCACCCTCTCTAAAGTCTATAACCGCCGAGTCTAATGAAGCTTTCTGGGTGAGCTAATCTCAAAGTTTATATCTAAGATAGTCTATCTGTATTCGTCAGGTGCCCCTATAGGGTAGTGGATATCCTTGGAGCCTCCGGAGCTCTAGACCGGGGTTCGAATCCCCGTGGGGGCGCTAAACCGTGAAGGGTCGAATCCCCCATTTTGGGGGATTTTTGCTCGATGATGGGCGAAAAACACGTTATTTTTTCGTTGTTGTTATAGGGTGCCCACCAGGCGCTCGTGAAACAAACTCGTTTTAGGCTCCGTTTTCAGGGGTTTGCCGGATTGTCCAAATCATGCTATAATTTAGCATGCGGTAACATTTTTAATAATAAGTCCTTAGTGCTAATAAATAGCACGGTTGGAAAGTGATCGCCTAATAGTAGATTTAGTGAACCTATCAATATAAACTTTGGATGTCGTTCCCAAAAATAAAAAAAGTATGTTATAGGACACTATTAGCAGCCATTTACAGGGGGTGGGAACTGATGTATTTTTCTGATAACAGTAATGATTTTATACTTTAAAAAAAAGCACTTTTTATTATTTAATCATGGCAATAAAGGAGGAGCTTTTATTTCGGGGCAGACTATACAACTGGATCCGAAAATAGTCTGTAAGTATATTGATGATAGGCGTCAGGAGCTTGCAGAAGCCATCGTTGATCGCCAGTATCGTTTTCAGCCCGAATTCTGGGAGCCCTACGGCGAGCAGGGCCGCAGGCAGAGCGTCCTCGATGCAGGTTTTCACCTGTCATATCTGTCGGAGGCCATCAGCGCCTCCGACATCTCGTTGTTCACCGGGTATATTGCCTGGGTTAAAGTTCTGTTTAAAAGTTTAAAGTTCCCCACGGATATTATTGTTACGACGCTTAAGTGTGTCGGTAAAGTGCTGAACGAGCAGCTCCCCCAAGAGATGAGGCCGATCGTGAGCGAGTATATCGATGCGGGTCTCGATATGATCTCGAATGCACCGGACGCTCCGCCATCATTTCTCGACGATAAGGCCCCCCAGGGAGGTCTGGCTGGCGAGTACCTAAAGAGGCTTCTGGTAAACGACCGGCGGGGGGCTCTCCGGCTAATCATGGATGCGGTGGACAGCGGACTGAGTATTCGTGATATTTACCTGCAGGTATTCCAGCCGACCCAGTACGAGGTAGGCCGATTGTGGCAGACTAACCAGATCAGCGTGGCGCAGGAACACTATTGTACTGCAGCGACCCAGCTGATCATGGCCCAGCTGTACCCGAGGCTCTTTTCCGAAGAGAGGACAGGCCTCAAGCTCATAGCGGTGTGCGTTGAGGAAGAGCTGCACGAGCTGGGCATTCGCATGGTGGCCGACTTCTTTGAGATGGAGGGCTGGGACACGATCTATCTTGGAGCGAACACGCCGGCGAGGAGCGTTTTGCGGACACTTAAGGAAAACAAGGTGGATGTCCTGGCGATCTCGGCGACCATGACCTTTCACGTGAGCAAGGTGAAAGAGCTGATCGAGGCCGTCCGCAGCGACGAAGCGACCCGGCATATCAAGATCATCGTGGGAGGCTACCCGTTCAACAACTCTCCCGGATTGTGGCGACATGTAGGGGCCGACGGCTTTGCGGGTGATGCCCGGGAAGCCGTGGAGATCGCGAAGAAACTGGCAGGCACGTGAAAGTTGTGAGCGGACAGGATTTGGCATGGGACAAGCAGGAACAAAAGCCTGGTATTGCCCTTTTGTGCGATCCTCAAGGGACTATCCGGGAAGTCCTCTATGATACGCTCGGGGTCTCGGAATCGAAGCTCGTAGGGAAGCCCCTGACACAGTTAATCAACCGGGGAAGCCTGGACAAGCTGCTCAACTTTTTGGTCGAGCTTCGCAAGTATAACGCCACGTTCGACTGGGAGATGAACGTCCAGGTCAGGGATAAGATATTACCCTTACATTTTGTCGGCATCCTGAAGGGCGAGCAGATGCTTGTCGTGGGCGCGCAGGCATGTGAGGACATCCTCGCGCTGAACGAGGATATGCTGCTGATGGAGAACGAGGAGGTCAACGCGCTGCGTATGGCGATTAAGGATAAGAGCGCGTTTATCGCGGAGCACGTCCGGCGCGACGCGGACATATACGACGAGGTCAGTCGGCTGAATAACGAGCTAGTTGCTTTGCAGCGCGAGCTCGCGAAGAAGAACTTCGAGCTGGAACGGCTGAACAAGGGCTTTGACGAGGCACAGCGGCTTGCTGTGGTTGGGAGCTGGAACTGGGACTTAAAAAAGAACAGGATGACCTGTAGCGACGAGTTCTACCGGATACTGGGCCTGGCCCCGCGGAAATATTTCACCTACAAAGAGTATTTGGAGCTTGTCGACCCTGACGACAGGGTAGAGATCGATCGCCGGGTAAAAGCAGCGTTGAGTGGCGATGTGGCCTATAACAGTGAACACAGGATCATCCGACCTAATGGCGATAAACGCACCATTCACGCCCTGGGTCACGTCGTGTTCGATGAGCAGGGCGGGCCCGTTCGCTTTACAGGGACTATCCAAGACGTTTCCGAGCGCAAGCGGGCCGAGGAGGCGCAGGCAAGGCTGGCGGCCATCGTAGAATCGTCTAATGATGCGATCATCGGCAAGTCGTTGGACGGCGTCATCACGAGCTGGAACCGTGGTGCCGAACAACTTTATGGATATACGCAGGCAGAGGCCGTTGGGCAGCCGATCACTCTTATCGTGCCGGAGGATCGTTATGACGAGGAACGGAACATTCTCGAACAAATCCGGGGGGGCAGGCGCGTTGAGCATTACGAGACCGTGAGGGTGTCAAAAGACGGCCGTATTATCCCCTCATCTATCACTGTTTCGCCCATCTTCGACCCGGCAGGGCATATCACCGGCGCGTCGACCATTGCAAGGGACATCAGCGACCGCAAACAGGCGGAGGAAGCTCTATCCGATGCTAAGAGCCGGGCCGAGCTGTACCTGGATTTAATGGGCCACGATATCAACAACATGCACCAGATCGCTTTGGGGTACCTGGAACTGGCCCGGGACTTGATGCCCCACAAGGATGACCAGGCCGAGTTTTTGGATAAGCCGATCGAGGTGCTGCAGCGCTGCGCCATGCTCATCCAGAACGTGCGTAAGTTGCAGAAGCTTCAGGATAGCCTGTTCCAGACCCAGGACATCGATGTTTGCGGGTTGTTGGTGGATGTGCAGCGGGAGTTTGGCAGTGTGCCCCACAAGACCATCACGTTGAACTTGAACGGGTGCGAAGGTTGCCACGTCCACGCCAACGAGTTGTTGCACGACGTGTTCGCTAACTTGGTGAGCAACGCGATCAAGCATACGGGAAACAGGGCGGACATCGAAATCATATTGGATGTTTTTAGCGATGAGGGGGACAAGTATTGTCGGGTCAGGGTAGACGATAACGGGCCGGGCATCCCCGACGATTTCAAGCCCAAGATTTTCAATAGATTGTTGAAGGGCGATTCGAAGGTGAAGGGCATGGGCCTCGGATTGTACCTGGTGAAGTCGCTGGTGGACAGCTACGGCGGCCACGTCTGGGTCGAGAATCGCGTCGCGGGTGACCACTCGAAGGGCGCAAGGTTCGTGGTCATGCTGCCCGCGATCAACACTGACACATAATCTACATTTTACGTCACTATGTCCTCATTTCAGGATATTATTATATGTTTTAAATGCTTACATTTCTGTCGTTTAGATTTGAGCGGTTGTGG
Organism: Methanocella sp.; assembly: GCF_035506375.1. Taxonomy (NCBI): domain Archaea; kingdom Methanobacteriati; phylum Methanobacteriota; class Methanomicrobia; order Methanocellales; family Methanocellaceae; genus Methanocella; species Methanocella sp. The sequence goes on along the minus strand of NZ_DATJPM010000027.1, from coordinate 21,927 downwards.
GCATGATTGGTAGATCTGACAATAAAAAATGGGTTAATGCATTTCGCATTGTCTGGTATTATAAACAGGTCGTCCATCGAGGCCTTATTATTTTATTGTTATTGATGCTTGTTCAGTCCCAATGTTTGATGGTATTTGCTCAGTCGAGTATTGAGAGCCCTGGTCTGTCGACTGATACGGTTATACTGCCAGGGTTGAACGATACTGTTGTGCTTCAGTCTTTTGTCGACGGGATAATGCAGCGGCAGATCGACGATCACCGGGCCCCCGGCGGCGTTGTAGCCATTGTAAAAAACGGGCGGCTCCTCTATGCTCAGGGCTATGGGTATGCGGATGTTGAAAATCGTACCCCTGTGATGGCAGACTCGACCTTGTTCCGGATTGGCTCTTGTTCGAAAGTTTTCACGGCCACCGCTGCTATGCAGCTTGTAGAGCAGGGCCGTCTCGGGCTGGATATGGACGTTAACGTATATCTCAAGGATTATAAGGTTCCGGACAGCGGCTATGGGCCGATCACGCTGCGGGAACTGATGGTTCACTCGGCTGGTTTTGAGGTACAGGATGCCTGTGGCAAGTCTCTCGTTATCGATCCCGCGAAGATGCCCTCACTACAGAACTATGTTTCACAGGATATGCCAGCCCGGGTAAGGCCTCCCGGCGAGGCGACCAGCTACTCGAACTATGGAGTGGCGCTAGAAGGGTATTTGATCCAGCAGGTTACGGGCGTCTCCTACGACCTGTATTTGGATCAGAATGTGTTCGCCCCGCTCGGGATGTATAACTCTACCTCAAGGCAACCTGTGCCGAACGACCTTGAAGTCCGCCTGGCCAAAGGATATACTTATTCCAGTAACGGTTACCATATGGGCAGCTTCGAGTATGTTGTGCCATCCCCAGCGGGATCAATCAGTGCAACGGCTACAGATTTAGCGCATTTCATGATAGCACGGCTGGATGGCGGCCAGTATGATAACAAGAGTATCCTTAACAGGAGCACTAATGCCCTGATGCTGACCCGGGAATATTCGAACGACCCCAGGCTGTATGGGATGGCCTATGGCATGGTCGAAACGGGCTTGAACGGAAAGCGGGCGCTCGTTAAGACAGGAGACACGCTCCTATTCCATAGCGAGATCTGCCTGCTGCCAGACGAAGACCTCGGAATCTTCGTCAGCTTTAATGGCGATGGCGGTGCACAAGCCTGCCAAAACGTCGTTCAAGGGCTATTCGACCGTTACTATCCAGCTAGCAATCTGCTTGTCCCCGTACCAATGGACGGGTATCAGGAACGGGCTCAAGGCTATGCGGGTACATATTATTCGACACGGACTGCCTACACGACTCTGGAGAAGATCGTCGGAGGGTTATCCCAGCAGTATGATGTTATGGCAAACCCGAATGGCTCTATTAGCATTTTGGGTCATACGTTCGTCGAAGTGGCACCGCTATACTTCGAAGAGCTGAACGGGACAAACCGGATGGTCTTCCGCGAGGATGCGAATGGCCGAATCCAGTACCTGTTCGTTGGCAGCGACCCCGAGGGCGGGTCGCTCGTGAAAGCGGACTGGTACCAGACGATGAGCTTCCATCTGGCACTGCTGGCCATCTGCATGCTCGTTTTCCTCTCGGCTTTGATCGCATGGCCCATATCCTGGCTTCTCCGCCGCAGGAAACATCGTGTACCCGACCGGACTCAGGCTGTTGCCCGCTGGATCGCAGCCATTGCAATCCTGCTTGACATTGGCTTGGTCATCGGCTTCCTGCTACTCCTGACAACGGCGTACAATGACATCGCCTATGGCGTCCCTCCGGTGTTGCTCATCGTTCTCACGTTGCCCATCCTGGCGGTGCTATTCACGATCGGGGCTATCAGCTTCACCGTTCTCGCGTGGATTCGACGATTCTGGAGCTTGCCAAGCCGGATACATTATATATTCGTAACGATCGCGCTAGTGGCCTTCCTGTGGTTTCTGAACTACTGGAACCTGCTCGGGTACAAGTTTTAAGTGCAAGCTGGTTCCGGGCGACCATACGAAGGACGCACGGTTCGTGGTCATGCTGCCTGCTATTAGCGACTAACTTTTATTACTCGTGGGAAATATTAATAATAAGTCCTTAGTGCTAATATATAGCACGGTTAAAGTATATGGTATTATTTTTAGTATTTATGACGATTCAAAACTTGGCCCTGTTGAGGCTCTGACTCGGGTTCGAATCCCGATCCGGGCGCTCTAAAACAAGGTTAGGCTCATCTATGGAGTGTACATATTTGTTTAAGGCCCGAAAAAATCTGAGCTTCGCCCCTTTAATACATTATAAAATCAAGATGGTTTAGCGGTTCAAATTTGGGTTGTCCCACTTTCTTTTTGGGGTATATGGTATCTTTTAATCTAGACATTTTCTAATTAAAATAGCTGGATATTAATCACTTCTCAACGGCTGGCAGCATGACCACGAACCTTGCGCCCTTCGTATGGTCACCGAATACTCGATCTTCCACCCACACCCTGCCGCCATAGCTATCCACGAGCGACTTGACCAGGTACAATCCAAGGCCCATACCCTTCGAATTATTCGTGCCCTTCAGCGTCCTGTCGAAAATTTTAGCCTTGAAATCGCCCGGGATACCCGGCCCATTGTCCTCGACAAACACCCGGCAATATCGACTGCCATTATCATTTATGACATCGAGGTCTATGACAATCTCCGCCCTGTCCCCGGTGTGCTTTATCGCGTTGCTCACCAGGTTGGCGAAGACATCGTGCAACAACTCGTTGGCCAGGACCAAGCATCGTTCACGCCCGTTGAAGTTAAGCATGACCGGCTTGCTGGGAACGGCTCCAAGCTCACGCTGCACGTCCGAGACCACCTTGCACACGTCCACAACCTGAGTCCGGAACACGCCGTCCCGGAGCTTTTGCAGCTTCCTCACGTTCCGGATGAGCTGCGTGCTCCGCCGTAGTACCTCCACTGACTTGTCAATGAACTCGGCCTGCTCCCCGCCCGCGGGCATGTCCCTCGCCAGTTCCAGATAGCCCAGGGCGATCTGGTGCATGTTATTGATGTCGTGGCCCATCAGGTCCAGGTATAATTCGGCCTGCGCCTTCTCGTTCTTCAACGCCTCCTCCGCGTTCTTGGCGTTCGTGATGTCGAAGAGCGTGGCGACGACCGACGGCTTCCCCTCGTAGTTGAAGAGTCCGGCGCTCAGGTTAACCCACTTCGTTTTACCATCCCTGGTGAGTATGCGGGTCTCGTAGTTGCTCGGCACGGCAACGCCGTCTAGCCTCTCCTTCGCGAGCCGCTTGATCAATTCCCTGGACTCGGGGGCGAATATCTCCCAATAAGCCATTTTCATTAACTCGTCCTTCGAGTACCCGGTGAGCACGGTCGCATGGTCGTTCACATACACGAATCTGCCCCCCCGGTGGACGGCGATCAACCCGAACGCCGTGTCCGCCAGCGTGCGGAACTTCTCCTCGCTCTCCCGCAGCGCCTCCTCCGCCCGCTTTCTACGGGTATTATCTATCAGGGTGATCACGGCGCCGGATATGCCGCCTTTACTATCCCTGATGGGGGCGGCGGAGGCGATGATCCATATCGGGCTCGTACCCTTCCGGCGGAACACCATCTCGACGTTGTTGACGGTCTCGCCGCGCAGCGCCCGGTAAGCGAGCATGTCCCCGGGCCTCAGCGGCGTGCCGTCGGGGAAGCGGGCCCCGAGCTGCGCGGTGCGGACCGCCATCGGCTTGCGGTAATCCCCGGGGGCGTACCCGAAGATCCGGAGGGCCTCGGCGTTCATGTACGTGATATTGCCGTCCTTATCGAGGACCATCATCGCATCGGCGATCGAGGCGACCAACGCATCCAGCTCGCCCGCGTGGTGTTCCGCCTTCGACAGCGCTTCCTGAAGCGCCTTTTCCATCCGCTTCCGGTCGGTGATGTCCCGGATATAAGCACAGTTTATCTCATTGCCTTCGTAGAAGAGGTAGTTCACGGTAATCTCGCCGGGGAAGAACGAGCCATCCTTCCTCATCAACCCGGCCTCCAAGGTGAACGAGCCCCGCTCTTTAACTTCTTTCCAGTGCTCGCCCCAGTTCTCATCGTTGAAAGAGTGGGCCACATCGGAGGCTTTCAAAGAGAGTAGTTCTTGCCGTGCATATCCCAGGGCCTTGCATGCCGCCTCGTTGGCGTAGACGATGCGGCCATCCTGCGCCACCCAGAGGGCGATGTCCGCAGCCCGGTCTATGGAGAACCGGGCGAGCCTCAGGTCTTTTTCCGCCAGCTTTCGCTCCGTGATGTCCTGGGCGATGCCGGACATTGTTTTTACCCTGCCGTCCGGGGCCCGGACGACGCTGTCAATATAAGTATGCAGGTAATGTACCGAGCCGTCCTGCCAAATGATTCGGAAATCGAGGCCTCCCCGCCGTCCCTCCGGCGCCGGCGACTCGAAGCTCTCCCTGAACCTTTCCAGGTCATCCGGGTGAATCAGTTGAAAAAGTAGGTCCTTTGTGGGCTCCACCGCCCCGGGCGTAAACCCGAAAATGCGGTACACTTCATCGGATATATCGAAATTTTCGGAATCAGGATCATAGGACCAGCTTCCAAGGCGACCAATTTCCTGGGCCTTAACAAGCTCGGCAAGGTTCTTGCTCAACGCCTCCTCGGCTCGCTTGCGCTCAGTGATGTCGCGGACATGCTCTATGACGCCGATGACGTTGCCGCCCTTGTCGAGCATCGGGAACGTGTAGAGCTCGACCCACCCCTCCGGCCCGCTCGCGCCCACCCGGGGGACCACTTCGCTCTGCATCGTCTTGCTTTTTATGGTACGCAGGCTCGGGCAACGTTCGCACGGCTCGGGCCGGCCGTGGTAGGCCTCGTAACACTTCTTGCCCACGAGGGGCATGTTGTGTGCATACCATTTTTCCATGGCATGGTTCACGCGGAGGACGTTCAGGTCCTTATCGAGCACGCTAATGCCGTCCTGGATAGACCTGAAGATGTTGTTCAGGAACTCCTCACTCTTCCGCAGCGCCTCCTCGGCCAGCCTGCGTTCGGAGATGTCCCTCACGAACGCGCACAGGTACTCCCGGCCGTGGAAGTCGAAGTGAGTCACCGAGACCTCTGTCCAGAAGAACTGTCCGTGCTTCGTCCGGTGCCACGTTTCGAACATTTTAAAGCCGTGCCTCTTCATGTACTGCCAGGCGTCCGCCCACTTATCCTTTGTTATGCTCAGGTCCACGTCCCACACGTGCATGGATAGCAGCTCCTCGCGGGTGTAGCCGAGCGACCTGCACTTGGCGTCGTTCACGTAATAAAAGTGGCCGTCCGGGCCGGCCAGGGACACGTCATTCTGCGTCTGGTCGAATATGTACCGCATCAGTTCCAGCGAGTCCTCGGCCCGCCCTTGCTTTGATCTGAACTCGTTTTCAAGGGCACGGATGCGGCCTTGAAGCTCGGCGATGGTCCTCTCCTTATCTTCGGCACCTTCACTACAATGCATACCTGACTCCACCGACACCGCTGCCATCCCCCGGTAAAAATAACCGGCAAAATGCTAATACCGGAAATGGAATCCCACATCTTAATATAAATATTTTGTAATAAAACAAAAGCTAATACGTCAAGCAACATTCCTATCATTTAACCATTTTAGCCTTGACCTCGTCATATAGCTTAAACTTCTTGCCCTCCCGCATGTTCTTCTGGATATACCACAGCGTAGACTTGTTGATGCCTAATTCCTTCCGCTGCTCGGGCGTTATGTTCATGATGAAGTCCCGGGTCTTGTTATCGTCGTTCCGCCTGATGGGGACGCCGGGCACGTTGAATTCCATATCTTACGACCTGTCACTGATGTAGTTGGCGAACGTTTTCATGTTGTCACCGAGCACATACTGGTAGACACGCTACTTACTATGTCTGATATAGCGTCCAACCTTGTTTCAGGCCACACCGTGGGGGCGTTTACTTTTTTAATGCAAATCTCCATTATGTCGGGCGCCTTATTCATTGTTTTTAGGTAGTGGTAACCTCGCCCGAGGCTTAGGTGGTAGACCTTTAAATCAACCCCCATTTATATATTAATAGTCAGGCGTTTGAATTTGCTCTGTCCCACTATATATCGGGGGTGGTTAGTCAGTTCATAGTTTTTGGACTTTTTCATTTAAGAATCGGCGGATAATACTTTATTTTGGTTCTCAGCGATTGGTGGATTTGATAACCTATATAAGCCATTATACTGGAATATACATTGTATGGCAACGTCTACCGGAGGCCCGTTTAACGGATGGCTGACGAGGTTCGAGTTCACGAAGGATAACCTGGTCAACTTTAGCGATGCCGTATTCGCCATCGCTATCACGTTGCTGGCCATCGACATAAAGCTCCCTGAAGGCATCGCGGGAGGCGAATACCTGCTTTCCGCGCTGTTGAACCTCTGGCCCAACTTTCTCAGTTATATCATCAGCTTCGGCCTCATCGCCGCGTACTGGTATAACTATCACAAGATCATCTACTATGCTCCGGAAGCGGACAATAATATGACTTTTTTGAACATCGTGTTCCTGTTCTTCGTCACGATCATGCCCTTCACGGCTTCGATGCTCAGCCGGTATGGCAACGAGAGTATTGCCGTGGTCCTGTACGCGGCCACGGTCGCGTTAGGCAGCGCGGTGTTATTCATGCTATGGAGGCACATCCTGCGGAAGTACTTGAGAGCTGAGAAGGCGTTAAACAAAAGATACTTTGATTACCTCTCCGTGCGTGCCCTGATTCCCGTCTTTGTCGCGCTCTTTTCCATGGTTCTTGCCATATTCAACCCATTAGTCGCCATAATTTTTCTCTTGCTGGATCCGATCTCGATCTGGCTCAGCCCAGTTTTCTTTTACTGGGTCCAGTCTCGATTTGGCTCGGCTCGAAATATTGAGTTGACGAAATAGCAAATAAAAAATTTTAAAATAATATTTTTCAATGGCCGGCGGCAGGGCCACGAACCGGGCGCCTTTCATGTGTCCGCCGGGCTTAGATCATATTTTCACGAGGATACTCAGGTAATTCTTTACCGTTTCCGCCTTCACGATATCCAACCTGTCAAGAACATACAGGCCGATGGAGCCGATCATGATGACGGCTACGATGACGACCACTGCGTATATGAGCAGATCGGAGTAGATTCCGATCGATTCCCAGTTCTCGCCCAGCGTATACCCCATGTAGGACAGGATGAGGCACCAGGGCAGGGCGCCGGCCAGCGTGCAGGCCATGAACTTGTAGAAGTCCATTTTGACCAGGCCCGCCGGGACGTTGACCACGGTGCGCACAACCGGCAGCATTCTGGTAAAGAAGACGGTGGACGCGCCGTACTTGCAGAACCACATCTCGGCCCGCGCCATCCTGTCGGGCGTGGCGCCGATGTACTTGCCATAACGGCCGACGAGCGGTTTGCCGCCCCATGCCCCGATGGCGTACCCGATGGCCGAGCCAAGGCCGGTGCCCATTGTCCCGACGGCGGCGGCCAGGATCCAGTTAATCTGGCCCGTCCAGGCAAGGTAGCCTGCGAAAGGCATGACGAGCTCGCTAGGGATGGGCAGGATAGGTATGCCAGAGCTCTCAATGATCATTAGGACGAATATACCCCCATAGCCCAGGGAGGATATCAGATCGGCGACATTGCCAGACAAGCCGGCCACTGCCGACATCGCTAAAAACATGCGCGACCCCCGAGGTGCAGGGCCTTTCGGCCCTGCATCTCTGCGCTGATATTGGTTAAGATACCTTTTTAGCGTTCCCGGAATCCTTGTCCATGATCCCGAAAACCTTGTTCATGGTACCCTGGAGCTTGAGCGCGAATACGCCAAGCACTATGCCATCGGCGACGGCGAAGATGCCGATCACCTGCGCCAGGGCGATGGCCCCGGTCTGGGGATTCAATATCATCATGACCCCGACGACGATCGAAAGGATGCCGCAGATAAAGTACAGCCACTCGCCCGCGAACACTCTGCTCAACTCGATTGAGGAGATCACCTGCAGAATGCCGAACAGGATGAAGAAGAACGCTATGACGTACAGCAGCGAAAGCGCGCTGATGTTAGGCCAGAGGAACACGCCGATGCCCGCCGCAAGGGCGATGATGCATCCCAGGAGCCGGACCCACCATTTTCCATCCTTGATCGTCACGGCCTGCCACAACTGCAAAACGCTGACGGCGATGGCAAAGACCCCGAACAATAACACGAAGGTCGCGATCGTCAGGCCGGGCATGAAGAAGACGAGGAGCCCGAATATGATCAAGAGGATGCTCCCCAGGAGCATGCTCCACCATTGGTCGTTCCACGCCGAGCGGATCTTTTCTTCAAAATTTCCTATAATCTTTTTACTATTATTATCTTCCATAATATCACCATATGTTTGCCGTTAAATAATGACTGATTTTTAGTCACGAATTTTTGTACGGGGAAATCCATCAAAGCGCAGTCCTCCAGGAGTTTCAGGGGATCAGCCGGATGCTTCCCGGCTTGATACCCAACACTTTGATGTAGATGTCTTCCATCGCCCGTATCAGGCGGTAAGCGTTGTCGCGATCGGGCGTGTTCGCCAGTATGCGCTCGAAATCGAGTTGCATATTTAACAACAGCCCGATGGCCTCCCGCGGGTACGGCACGTTGAACACGCCTTCCTTGTCGCCGGCTTCGACGAGCGTTACCATGTAGGGTACGAGCTCGTCTGCCATCTTCTTCTGGGATTTCAGGTACAGGACCGCGTTCTCTTCCGATCGGACCAGCCTGATAAACCGTCTGCGGTCATCGCTGGGGTTTAAATTTATGATCGCATGCATCTTTTCCAGCGGGCTCAGCTTTTCATCGGTAGCGATCGATTCCAGTATCGCAAGGGTCTGCCGCATCTCATATTCGACGACGGCGTCCAGCAGCTCGTACTTGCTCTTGAAATGGTAGTAGAACGTCCCCTGGGCCAGGCCGACCTTTTTGACGATATCGTTGACCGATACCTGATCGTAGCCCTTTTCGCGGAAAAGATCGAAAGCCGCGGCCACGATCTCCTGCTTCCTGACTTCCGGATCCTTGGACACTCTTCTTCCCATTTTTATTCACCAGCAATTCGTGACCGACTATTAGTCACGAATCCCCCCCATATCGATTATGCTATTTATAGTTAACCCCCTAGGAGTTGTAGACCATATAATCTCCGCCAGGATCATCAGTTATCGCCACATTATATGTTTAACTTTCAGACTACTGTCGGCCTCTCGTCTTAACATTAACCGCCTCTTTAGTATCATGCCAGGCATGCACCTTCACATGGTCTATAAAAGTTTGAGGGATATCGCAGCCCACATGACCAGAAACGGCATGAGGTCTTCGACTGGCCGGTCTTCGAGGCGGCCGGGATGCGCGAGGAATACCCCCATTTATTATATTGAGGGCACGGAGGCTTAAGCCCCTTGGCCCCATATTTCGCTTTTCGCTTAAAACTTGTACCCGAGCAGATTCCAGAAGTTCAAGGACCAGAGGAATGCCACAGGGGCGACCAAGACGATCGTATATTGGACCCTCCCGGGCAAGCTCCAGTACCGCCGGTACCGGGCTAGTGCCGGCGGTCCCGACCGTCAGCAACGCTGCGACGATGCGCATCGTGAGCACGCGAGCAGCGAGAGCGGGACGCCGTAGGCCAAATCATTTATCGATGTTGCCAGGAGCGGCGCGAAGCCCGCGATGAAGCCGATGCACAGGACACAGGCCAGGGCTGCGGTCCATCTCGCGAGCGACTGCATTCTGTCCAGAGCCTTTTGTTTCCTGCGGTTGAGGAGCCAGGAGACGGGCCATGCGATAAGCGTCGAGAGGAACGTGAGCAGGCCCAGGGCCAGCAGGACCATATGGAAGCTGGCGGTTTGGTACCATTCCGCTTTCACGAGCGACCCGCCCCCGGGTCGCTGCCGACCCCGATTTTTTAAAAGGGTTATAATAAAGACGCGAAAATTAAGAAATTTTTGACCAATGGTATGATTATAAATCCTTATCGACACGTAGTGATATACTCACGGATACGGATAAAAGGCTGCTATAGAGCCTAAACTTGTATCTGGCCGTCCCGTGGGGGCGCCCTAGCAATATTTTTTCTATTAATGGGGTCGACGCCCTGCCTGATGGCAGGGCTACTCGGCGTTTTGGGTTCTCCGATGTCGGGGCAGGAATAAATATTAAGTGGGCTTTGCCACCTTTTGCGGTAATCCCCGGAGTTCGAGCGCTAAAGCGCATATGAATATGCCGTAGGCGATGGCGAAGATGCCGATGGTCTGCGCCAGGGCGATGGCCCCCGTCAAAGGCCTGATTACCAGTAAAACCCCGACGATGACCGCCAGTATGCCGCTGATAACGTATAGCCACTCGTTCTTTATCACCTTGCGCATTTCGATGGCCGCGATCGCCTGCAATACGCCCGTCATGATCAGGTAGAGCGCGATGATGTACAATAGAGTCAGCGCGCTGATCTTCGGCCACAGGAAGACGACGACGCCCGCGGCTATGGCGACGAGGCCCTGTAAGAGCCTGGCCCACCATCTCCCGTCCTTGACCGTTACCGCCTGGAGCAGCAGCAGTATGCCGTCGGCGATGGCGAAGGCCCCGAACAAGAGCACGAAGAACGCCACGGTCAGGCCAGGCATAAAGAACACAAGGAGCCCGAAGATAATAGCGATCGCGCCCCGCAGTAGCACGTCCCACCAGACGCCGTTCCACGCCCACTTGAGCATATTCTCGATGTTACTTTCAACATTCTCTGCCATTATACCACCAACAATTATAATTATAATTTAACTATAATAAAACACCTTTGGGCTGGAAAAAAGGCCGGCAATCTAAAAACCCCGGGCTCGCATCACCGAGTGGTCATATTAAATTATAATTACAAAGAACGTAGCACCTCTTTCAGGAGACCTCGATCTTCCGGGGGCACTATAGATACATAGCTTATTGTCCGGCTTCATGCACTTTTACTATAGGTAATATGTTACCTGAACGAAACCCTTATATACTTTGGTAATATATTACCAATAGTTAAGGTAAGATGTTACCTATTGAGGAGAAATAAGCAATGGACAGGAGGATCATTATCATCGCTTCGGCCCTCATCGCCGTGCTCGCCATTTTTGCGTCCGGCGCGGGGATGTTCATGAACGGGTTGTATAAGAACGACACGAAATCGGGCGCGGCCCAGGAGCAGGGCAACGACCTGGTCACGCTGGTTTTGTGCGTCCCGCTGCTCGTAGTGTCCACGTACTTTGCCGCAAAGGGCTCGCTTCGGGGAAGGCTCATATGGACGGGCATTGTGTTCTACTTCCTCTATACATATGCCATGATGTCCTTCATGACGGCCTACAATAGGCTCTTCCTGGTCTACGTGGCCATCTACTCGCTTTCGCTCTACGCGTTCGGGGCGAGCCTGCTCACGCTCGACGTCAACGTCGTCGGGCAGAGCCTGGCGAATGCGCCGGTAAGGGCCGCAGCAGTGTTCATGTTCCTGATGAGCCTGATGCTGACGGCGATGTGGCTCGGGACCATCGTCCCGCCGCTGATGGCTGGAGAGAAGCCCGCCCTGCTGGAGACGTACACCACGATGGTCATCCAGGCGATGGACCTGGGCATCCTGGTGCCGCTGGGCCTCATCACCGGATACCTGCTCCTGAGGCGGAACGCCTGGGGGTACGCCCTCGCGTCGATCGTCCTCATCAAGGCCGCGACCTACGGCACGGCTGTCCTGGCGATGGCCCTGTTCCAGGTGCTGAACGGCATCGAGGTTTTCGTGCCGTTCGCCCTGGCGCTCATCGTGCTCGTGCTTGCCGCCATAGGGCTGAACGTCATGTTCTATGGTAAGATGAAGGCTCCGGCGACCACCGGAGCGGTATAATATGGAGGGAAAGTAATGGCAAGCGTAATCTACTATTCCATGACGGGTAATACGAAGAAGATGGCCTCGGCCGTCGCGGAAGAGCTGGGCGTCAAGGCCCTGAGCGTAAAAGAAACCGGTCTGCCTGAGGACGGGACCCTGTTCATCGGATCCGGCTGCTACGGGGATAAGCCGGGCGAGGACATGGCGAAGTTCATCGCCGCCAATGACTTCACGGGCAGGAAAGTAGCCCTGTTCGGCACCTCGGGGGCCGGCGCCGGGAAAGAGGTGTCGGCCATGGCGGAAGCGCTAAAAAATAAGGGAGCCAGTATCCTCGGGAGCTACCACAGCAAAGGCAGGGCGTTCCTCGTCGTGAATATCGGGCACCCGGACCGGGATGAGATGGAAGGCGCGAGGCAGTTCGCGAGGGAGATGACGAGGATTGGTTGAAGCGGAGGAAGCGAAGGCAGGGTTCGCCTCGAGCCGGCTGGACATGGCGAGGTTCTCGCTCATCATGGTATTCCTGGTAGGGCAGCGGTGGAGGTACGTCATCGAGAAGGAGCTGGAGCCGGATGGCATCACGGCGAAGCAGTGGCTCATGGCGATCGTCGTCGCGAACGGGTTCAAGACGCCCCCGTCGATCCAGGAGGTGGCGGACGCCCTGAGCAACACGCACCAGAACGTCAAGCAGATCGCCGACGGCATGGAAAAGCGGGGCTTCATGAGGCTCTGGCGGGATGAAAAGAACAAGCGTATCATCCGCATGCAGGTGACAGACAAATGCATCGCCCTGTTTAAGGACCGGGAGGAGAAGGACGTGCAGAGTATCTTCAGCATGTTCGAGAACCTGACCGACGAGGAAATGGGCGCGCTGTTCGGTATCATCGCTAAGATAGAGCACCGGGCGAGCCAGCTATATGAGAACGCAAAAGCGGCCAGATCTGGCAGAGTGAAGGAGGATTAACATGAAGCTGAAAAGCATTTTGATCGTTATCATAGCGGTTATTATCGTGGCAGTTTTAACGATGTTCGCCGCCATGGTGTCTGTGATCTTCGATGTAATGAGCTATACGGCGACCGGGCACGAGACGCTGAGCCCCTCCGGGGCGGAGTCGGGAAAGGCGCTCGTCGTCTATAATCCTGGCATAACCGGAAGCGCAAAGAGCGCTGCCGTCAAGATCGCGGGAGACCTGCAGGCAAAGGGATACGTCGTCGACCTGTGCGGCATCCGCAGCGCGGACGCCGGTAAAACGGCGGGATACAACGTCATCGTCGTGGGCGGCCCCGTCTACGTGGGTAATGCCAGCAGCTCGGTCAAGTCGTACCTGAGTGCGCTCGTGCCGGACAGCGGCACGAAGGTAGGAGTATTTGGCACGGGCAGCGTGGCACTGGACAGCGAAGACCTCGCGACCGTCCTTAAAAACGTGGCTTCGGTCGACAGCCCTGCCTCGATCAAGGCAGCGCTTAAGCTCCTCACTCAGGATAACGCCGATATTAAATGCTCGACATTCGTGGATGAGCTCCTGCGTTAGAGAATATAAAATTCGCATGCTGTCATAAAAGGTGTACAAATGGTGTTCGAGAGCATGACAAAAAAACGATGGCTGAGCCTCATCCTCATCGTCATCGTGGTAACGCTCTTTCGGACGATGATCCAGCCGCTCATACCCGAGAGCGGCCCGAGCCCGTTCCCGCCGAGCGGCTTCGTCCGGGCGGGGCTGATGCCCCTCGCGTTCGTAGTCTATGGCGTCATCATGCTGGGCCTGCTGGCGCTCGTGTTTATCCTGATACAGGATGGCCTTCCGGGGTCTAAGCTCGTAAAGGGGCTGACGTTTAGCCTGGCCTTCGGGGCGCTATGGTTCGTTTACCTGCTGGAGCCACTGCCACACGGCACCTGGCAACTGCCCCAGGCGCTATATTATCCCGTCGTAGACGGCGTTACGCTGGCGTTGATCGGACTGCTGCTCGGCCTGTTCGTGGCCACGGACTCGAAGGACAGGTTCACGTTTCCCGTGAACTCCGGGACGCTGGCGGCGCTCGCCATCCCGGCCATATTCGTGGCAGGACGATTAGTGAGCTACGATGTGTTCCACATATACTCCACGTTCGACGCAAGGACCTTCGACACGTTACTGTGGTGCACGGCGCTGGGCCTGTGGGTCGCCGCCATGTACCTGCTCCTCCGGCCGGGCCTGAAGGCCAATACACCTCTGGCGAAGGCCGCCTTCTTTGGAGTGGTCGTCTTTGGCTTGAACATCTTCCTGAATGACCTGTTCATGCCCATACCTTTCGCCATGCCGCTGTCGGGCCTGGGCATCTTCTCGTATGAGGATATGGCCGTCCGGACGGCCATGGATGTCATATCGGTGATAGTTGGCGTTTACGCCTATGAAAAGCTCAATACTCTAGAACATGCCTGACACCCAGCCCTCTTGCCTTGAGAGTTGTGTCCAGGTATTCTATTTTTTTAGGAGCTATTTTAATAATATTCATAAAGTCGGGGATGCTGACGCCCTTGAGGCCCCGGCGTTTTCTATAGGCCTCCGCGCCCTCCTCAAATATCTTCGACCCTGCTTTCCCGACTTCGGCGGTGCCCGTTATCTGTATGCCCTTGATGCTGTCCCAGCCGGTGAACTGGGTGTGTACGGCGACTGATACGCGCGGGTTCGAGGTAATGTTGGCGACCTTCTCGCCGCCCTCCGTTAAGATGTAGAGAGTGGTGCCATCCGGGAAGAACTCCACCGCCGACGCCCTGGGCACGTTGTTCGAGCAAGTCGCAAGCACGCACATGCCCTGGGTCCTCATGAAATCGATAATAAGACGCTCAAGCTCTTTATCGGTGACCATCGTTCCACCTACTCCATGGAGTCGTGTTTCCCTTTGGCTATATATCGTTTGCCATGCAATAACATGGCATTCATGTATTTTAATGCCAATTAAACATGAATGTCTTCAGGCAGGACTTATAAGAAAATATATAATGATAAAACATTAATAATCATAAAAAGCCTCATATAGGCGCATACATAATAATTTGGATAATTGATCGATCTCAGTGATTCTAATGGTTGAGCTAACGGTAATACAGCGGGAGATCCTTTCCGCGCTCATTAACTTATTCAGGGAGAAAGGCAGGGCCGTAAAGGGCGAGGAGATCTCGGAGCGGATTGACAGGAACCCCGGCACGGTCCGGAACCAGATGCAATCGCTCAAGGCGCTGGGCCTGGTGGAAGGCGTGCCCGGTCCGAAGGGCGGCTATAAGGCGACCGGCACGGCCTACGAGGCGCTGAACCTGACGCACATGGACAGGGAGGCCGACGTGGCCATCTACCGTAACGGCGAGCGGATCATGAACGCCAACGTGGCCGACATCGACCTGAACACGGTCCGCCACCCCGAGCTTTGCCGGGCCAGCGTGAAGATACTGGGCGACGCCCGGGTCTTCAACGTGGGCGACAGCATCCAGGTCGGGCCCACGCCCGTTAACAAGCTCGTCATACGGGGGGAGGTCGTCGGCCGGGACGACATCAACAGCGTCATCCTGTGCAGCATTAACGAGATGATCTCCATGCCCAAGAAGCCCGTGCGCGACTACATCAACCACCGGCTCATCACCATACCGGCGACGGCGACGGTCAAGGACGCCCTCATAGTGCTGGCGAAGCACGACATCCACGGGGCGCCCGTGGAGAAGGACGGGGACATCGTGGGCATCGTCACCTATACGGACATCGGCCGGGCCATTTCGGGCGGCAAGACTGACGATAATGTGACGGATATCATGACCCCGAATGTCATCTCCATAGACCAGGGGCAACCCATGTACGAGGCCGTGTCCGTCATGAACCAGAATAAGATCGGCCGACTTTTGGTTACGGAGGATGGCAAGCCTAAGGGCATGATCACCCGTATGGATGTCATCAGCAGGTTAACTACTTACTAGACTTTTTTCTACTATTATTTCAGCGCATCCTCGACCGACTTATTATCGAAGATTATCTTCTCGAGAGCCTTCGAAACCTTATCCGGGCTATCGCTCTGCCAGACGTTGCGGCCGACGGCGACGCCGGTAGCGCCCACGTCCAGGATATCCCTCGTCTGTTTTAAGAACACGTTCAGGTCCGACTTGAGGCCGCCGGCGCAGAGAACTTTAGCGCGGCCGGCCATGTCGACGACCTTCTTGAACGTTTCCTTCGAGCCGGTGTACTTGACCTTTAGCAGGTCGCATCCCAGCTCCAGGCCCACGCGTGCGCCGTAGGCGACGATGTTCGGGTCGGTGTCGTTCTCCACGTACTTGCCCCTCGGATACATCCAGCCGACGACGGGCAGGCCATAGTCCCGGGCACACTCCTGGACCTGGCGGAGGTCCTCCATGGCCTTTGACTCCAGCGGCGAGCCCACGTAGAGCGTGTAGCCGACGGCGTCGGCGCCCAGCTTCACGGCGTAGTCGACGGAGCAGACCACGGGCGAGAACGGCTCCACCTCGGCCTGCGCCTTCGCGATGTTGTCCTTGCCGTTCACCTTGACGATAAGGGGCACTTTACCGGAGTAGTTCTCGTGGTATTTTTCGGCCAGGCCCTTGTGAAAGATGAGGCCCGTGAACTTGTTGCGGAGGGCGATGTCGATGATGTACTCGGGGTTATAGTTCTTATCGTTAAAATCCTTAGGCCCGTGCTCCAGGCCCTGGTCGTAGGCCAAAAACATGGCCCGGCCGTTCCTGAATAATCGGGACATATACTTCTGGGATGGTTCGAGCATAATATAATATTTGCTCTTTAATATTATTTATTTTGGTGGCGCTTGAGGGCCTGGCGCAAAGGATAAGCACTACAAGCGCTATTCTCAATGGGGATGGAAGATGGATAGGCCGGGCCATTTCGGCGGAGCTATGTTGTTATTTTTCGGCATCATGTACTTCCTGCCGAAGGGCGACACGCTCCAGACGCTGGCGCTCTCGGTGACGGCGGGAGGCATAGCGGCGGCCATGTCCATGAAGCCCGACATGGATAAAAAGTTCTTCTGGGGCATCTTCCACAGGTGCTGGATCACGCACAGCCTGACCACCGTTGTGGCCGTAACGGCGGGCACCTTCGTGCTCTTCAGCTACGGCCTGCACGAGGGGGCGCTGGCGTACTACGCGACACTGGCCGCTTTCTGCGCCATATTCTCCCACGTGATGCTCGACTCACTCACGAAGATGGGCGTGCCCCTTTTCGGGCCGTTCGATAATACGATGCGGGGGCTGCGCTGGCTAAAAGGCTCTAACCCCCTCTGGAATTACTCGCTGCTCGTGGCTGGCGGGCTCATGATGCTCGCCTACTATGGGGTCTTTTAAAATTATGCTGCTGTGTTGAATTGTCCCGGCATTTAAGCTTCATAAGGGCATGGAAGACACTATTTTCACCACGGAGGCCAGTAGTTCCGTGTTTATGTCATGATGGTTTGCTGCTCTTTAAGGCACAACGGTGACGGAGGCACTATTTCTCACCACAGAGGCACGAAGAGCACGGAGGCTCACAAAGTCTTTTTTATAATTAAGAGACAAAGGACACAAAGCCGCTTTTTGAACTTATAAGATATAGGATATGAAGGCACAGGGGCAAAAAGTGCTCTTGTTCATTCCACTGTATCCTTCGTGCCCTGATCGCCAATGAACCGCTTTGTGTACTTTATTACTTACATATTAAAAAAAAGGCTTTGTGGGCCTTAGTGAACTCCGTGCCATTGTGGTGAGAAATAGTGCCTCCGTACACTCCGTGCACTTAAAATAAGATGTTCAACAGAGCAAAATTATACCGCCATGCCTTCGTGGATTGTCATATTAACAGGGTCACGAGGGGCAAAACGGCCAAGCTACCGACGGAAAAATCATAAACAATAGGGCACTGTGCCTTTAATATGTGACCAGGTCCCGAAGCGCGGCCTTCGGGTCCTTCGCCTTGACCACGCCCGACGCCAGAAGCACGCCGACAGTGCCCAGCTCCAGGGCAGCCTTCACGTCCTCGCCCTTCGAGATGCCGGCGCCGCAGAGCACTTTCACGTTCGGATCAGTTACGGCCGCGACGGAGTTCCGAACGATGCCCGGGTCGGCCTTGGATACCGGGATGCCGCTGCCGATGAGCTCGGGCGGCTCGATGGCCACATAGTCGGGCTTGAACTGCGAGACTTCCTTGACCTTCTCGATGCTTTCGGCGCACACCACCGAGGTCATGCCGTGCTTGCGCAGGATATCGACGCACTTTTTAATTTCCTCCAGCGGCCGCCGGTCCTCGGAATGGTTGATGAGCGAGCCGTTGACCCCGCAGAACTGGAGGGACTGGGGCAGGATGTGGCCCGTATGGCTGCCGGGCTCGATGGGGTCGACGTGCTGCGAAAAGATCTCGATGCCGTAGCCTTTGTGGTGGAACAGCTCGGGGGTCTGGGGGCAGGCGATGATGCGGATACCGGTCTCCTGCATGACGTCGCGGGCGGCCCAGGTGAGCTGGCGGCCCTTGTCTCCGGAGCTTTCGAGATACGTCTTATAGTTGAGAATGATGATGGGCTTCTGCATGATGATCAAAATAATGTCGGCGGGTGCGATTATAATTGTTTCTCAAAACTGGAAGAATGGCCGTTATCCATAGCACCTTTTAAGTATGCGGCAGATGGCGAGCGAGACCCAGAGCCTGGTCGCCGGTTTATCGGGGCTTCGATGGATCCTCGAATAAGAGACGTTCCAAAGGCCGTCCGGCCGCTGGTGCCTGATGAGCCATTCCAGAGCATTTCGAACGTCATCGTCCCCGGCCGTGAACCCCATGAGGGAAAGGGTATCGAGCGCGGATACCAGGTTCGTCCACCAGAAAGGGAACTGGAACCGGACCCAGTTATCGGGATGGCCGTAGGAGGACCAGTTGTCCTTTTTAAAAAGCATGGATTTCAAGAGGCGGGCTGCCCGCATGGCTTCGGGACTTTTACGGTAGCGCGGATGCGCCGCGAACGCCCGCAATACCATGCCCGTGCCGGCGGCCGAGAAGGGCTTTGAAGGGTCGAACGCCCGGGCCGTCTTCCTCCCTGGGTCCGATACCAGGCCCTCGAGCTCGGCCCTGGTAAGCTTTCCCAGTCCCAGTATGCCGGGGCTGCCGATGATCCAGCCCCCGTCCTCCTGCCTCACGTTGAGCAGCCACCGGAGCCCTTTTTCAATTCTGGGATCGTCCCCATAGCCCGCCTTTATCAAGAGTGACATGATGGCGCCCGTATAGTAGGGCGCGTATTGATTGGCCAGGATGCCCCGGATGTCGCCCTCGCCGGTCTGGCGGGCGAAGACGTATTCGGCGGACTTCACAATGGCCATGTGTGGCCTGCCCATGCCATACTGGTCCACCAAAAATCGCAGCTGTTTCCAGGTTTCGAGAAGGCTATATTTCACGCCATTGCATGTCGTCCGGCCAGGATATTTCCAGGAGCCGTCGGGCCGCTGTTTTCGGACGATCCTGGCGACATCTGGAAGTTGATGAATACGTTCGATGGGCCCCGCATCGAGCCCGAGCAGGTCCCTTCGGGTAAAATATTCGATGGCATCGGAGCCCGTTAAAGGCCGAATAGGGTCATATTTTAGTCGTGAGGCCCAGTCAGACATCATATGCCCATATGGAGGGACCGATGTTAAAGCTTGTTTATGTGGACGGGGAAAATGTCTAAAATTTATTTATAGGTCCGTCGGGCATATTAGGACTGGGATAATGGTCATCTATGGATAAGATAAAAGTGCTCGGCTTCGCTGGAAGCCTGCGAAAAGGCTCGTACAATAAGGCGCTGCTCCGCACGGCCCGGGAGGAATCGCCGGAGGACATGGAGCTAGAGGTCTTCGACATCGAAGGTATACCGCCCTATAACCAGGACCTGGACAACGACATGCCGGCCAGGGTAAAGGAATTCAAGCAAAAGATCAAGGCAGCCGACGCCATCCTGATCGCGACGCCGGAGTATAACTACTCGGTGCCGGGCGTCCTCAAGAACGCCATCGACTGGGCCTCGCGGCCACCGGGCGATAACTCCTGGGACGATAAGCCCGTGGCCGTCATGAGCGCCTCCATCGGCATGATCGCCGGGGCGAGGGCGCAGTACCACCTGCGGCAGACGTTCGTCTACGTCAACATGCACGCGTTAAATCGCCCCGAGGTCATGGTGCCCTTCGTAGCGGACAAGGTCGACGCCAGCGGTAAAGTGACGGACGCGAAGACGCGGGAGAAAGTAAAAGAAATGATGGTGGGCCTGGCCGCCTGGACGAGAAGGCTGAGAGTAAAATAAGATCACTGATATATGCCGGCCATCCACGGATAACAGCCTCCACTCCATGTATTCATCGGTCGCTATCGGAAGAGGGAACTGGCGTTTGTGAATCTTCTCCATCTCCGGGTTGGCCATGACGATGTTGCCGGCCGGCGCCTGGAGAATGAGGATACCCATGGGCAGGATATCCAGTATTTGCCTGAGATAGCCGGACCTTATAAAATCGTGATCCGCCATCTTCGTACCATTAGTAGCTTCCATAAATGTGCTGAATACAATTCTGCGCGCAGGGTTATAACAGATTCATTATAATTTACCGTATATTCAAGTTAAAAATAGCGTTCGGCGGAGGCTTTTCGGGCATCAGTCGGCCATCAGGCCGATGCTACGCCGCGCGGAGCGCTCGTGCACAATGGCGGGGTAATGAGCGTTTTTTCCGAAGGATAAAACGCTGCTCAGGGCTTGCGTATGAGCACGCTGCATCAGCAGCCGTGCGAATAGGGTGCAAGCCCGGCCCTGACATCGTAGCTCCCGAAAAGACAGAGTAGCCCGCCATCGGGCGGGCGTCGAACCGCTAAAAAGTAAAAGTAGAAGAAGGATGGCTCACGCCACCCATGGGTCCTTTTTCAGAAATCGGTCATGATGCGGTACTGATCGATCTCGTCCTTGTGCATGGCCCCGAGGAAAGCCCTGGTGGCGCCCTCGATGTCCTTTGCGTTGGTGATGGCCCTGCCCACGACGAGTATGTCCGCGCCGCCCTTGATGGCGACCTCGACGTTCTCGACCTTCACGCCGCCGGCGACCGCGACGAGCAGCTTCCTGCCGCCCGCGGCTTTTTTAATTCCTGCGATGTTGCCCCAGGCGTGCTCTGCCTTCTGGCCCTCGGTGTCTATGCCGCGGTGGAGCTCGACGATGTCCGGCTTGTGCTTGAGGGACTCGACGACCTTCGCCGGGCTCTCCACGTTGAGCATGTCGATGATGGAGTAGATGCCCACCTTTCGGGCCTCCTCGACGAACTTCTCGATGGTCTCCTGCGGGGCGAGGCCCGAGCAGACGACAGCATCAGCAGTCGCGTCCGCCGCCATCCTGGCCTCCAGGTTACCGGTGTCCAGGGTCTTCAGGTCGGCCACGATGAAGGCGTCCCTCTTGATGGCCCGGATCTTGCTGATCACTTCGAGGCCGTAACGCTTGATGAGCGGCGTACCCGCCTCGATGATGATGTGGTCGTTCTTCGGGGCCTGGGTGAGCACTCGCTCCACGACGCCCAGGTCTGGCGCGTCGATGGCGATCTGCAAATAAGGAGGATCCCAGAGGCGCATGATCTTGTAGCCCATGATGGCGTGCATGCCCCTGTCCTTCTCGTACGTGACCTTGTCGACGGACGGGAAGCCCTCCATGGCCCTGGCGAGCGCCAGCTTGGTGGCCCCGTAGTTGTACTTGTAAATGCGCGTATAATCCTTCGCCGCCGGGTGAACGAAAACTGAGACGATGAGAACGATGTCTTCGACCATATCCTTAGGGATGGCGCCTTCCTCGACCGCGTCCGCGACGGCCTTCGCGACGGCCGCCTGGGCGGGGCCGAAGATCTGGGACGCCTGGTCCAGGTTCTTGACGGTTACTTTCGGCACGATGAGCGTTGCGGGCTTCGGGATGAGGTTGGGCCTGACGACCGCCAGCAGCGGGGTGTGCCCCGCGGACATGTTCGTCATGCCGTTGGCGAAAGCCATGCCGACCGGGCCGGCCTTGTCTCCGACTAAC
>NZ_DATJPM010000026.1 GCF_035506375.1 Methanocella sp. | reverse complement strand
AAAGGGCACAGAGCCGCTTTTTGAACTTCTAAGATACAAAGGATAAGAAGGCACAGGGGCAAAAAGTGCTCTTGCTCATTCCACTATGCCCTTGTATCCTTCGTGCCCTGATCGCCAATGAACCAGCTTTGTGTCCTTTGTAACTTAATCTAAAAAGAAAACTTTGTGAGCCTCCGTGCTCTTCGTGCCTTTGTGGTGAAAAATAGTGCCCTCCGTGCTCTTAAAAAGCTTAAAATACGGGAGTAATTCAATACAACAAATTTTTTTAAAAATTAACTAGCTTAGTAATCATTTACTAATTAACAAAACTTGACTTATTCAACACAGCAAAAAAAGGAAGCTTATACCCGCCTGTTGCGGGCATAAGCAGCTATTTACTTATTTCTTCTTCCGCGTGATCAGCGCCAGCGCGGCGATCATGCCCATTGCAGCCAGTACGATCTCGAATCCCGGGGACTGGCTCTTCGTGGGTGCGGCTGTCGTCGGGGCTACGGCCGTGGGGGTGACCGGCACGGGAGTCGCAGTCGTGGTCACATTGGGCTTGACCGTGGGGGTCGCCGAGACGGCCGGGGTCGTAGTCTGCGTGCCGGTGATGACCTGCTTGATCGTGCCGTCCGGGTTGTAGATTACGGACTGGTTCGACATGTGGACGACCGGCTGGTGGGCGTAGAAGTCTCGGATGCCCTGGAGATCCATGTTAATATTCGTCGGGGACGGGTTTGCCGAAGGCGATGGGCTGGGAGACGGATTTACGGATGCGCCCGTATTGAATGTAACGCTCGTTACAACTGGCACGGTCATGAATGAAGGATCCTGGACGTCGCCATCGACCAGGTATAACACGATATACTTCGGCGGGCCGCTCAAAGATAATGTTGCCGGGTAGCCCCAGCCGGCAATGCTGAAATCGGCGGTCTGGCCATTGTCAGTTGAGGTTATCGTCGCAGTATACACGTAATCAGATCCTCTGGCGGGTATCTCAGGATCAAAGGCAGCGATGTTATTGACATTACCGCCTGTGCAAACTCCTAATGGCCCGTCGTTTTGGGCGTTACCGATCAGCATATCCCCGGAGGTATCCGAGGCGGTTGAGGCCGTGCTGATACCGACGTATGCCGAAGTCCCATTGCTCTGTAGCTTGAAGGGTATCGAGACTGAAAAATTCCCGTCGCTGCCCACGGTTATTGGGTGGACT
This sequence comes from Methanocella sp., assembly GCF_035506375.1. Taxonomy (NCBI): domain Archaea; kingdom Methanobacteriati; phylum Methanobacteriota; class Methanomicrobia; order Methanocellales; family Methanocellaceae; genus Methanocella; species Methanocella sp. The sequence continues at coordinate 9,983 of NZ_DATJPM010000026.1, read as the reverse complement.
GCCCTGGCAGTGCCCGATGATGCATAGACGCCTTCCATAGAGGTGAACATACCTTCGAAGCTGCCCTGGGTCACGGTCCAGCCTTGACCCGAGTCTACTGTTCCCATAGCGCTCCAGCTCGCGGCCATGGCCATAGTAGCGCTGAGTACCATTGCCGAGATCATTATAAGTGTTATTAAGACTTTATTCTTCATCAATTTCCTCCTGCTAATGCTTGTCCGATAAGGGGTTTATTCCCTAGCAATTCACTAATATACGTAAGGGCATCAGCTTTGTCTTAAAATATAGCGGATTATATTGAATAAATCGAATAATTAGCGATTTTATATAAAGTATATGATAATGGTACGCTTATGCCGCAATGTTGTTCATTTATGGCATGCCTGGTAAAAAAACCGACCAATATATAAAAAAGTTTATATGTGAATACCGGATGATTAACGATCGCACATGTCATTATCGGCAGAATATGCCATAGCAAATATCGTCATATATAAATGTTATCTGTAAATTAATGTTAAAATAAACAGGCGTGAATTCAAATTTCTCTTTAAATCGTCTTCGTGCGCATCATTTTAAGATATACGGTAAAAAAAGAACGTGGCAAGCCCTTCATGGAAAATTATTGGATATACTACGCGCCATATAACATAATTTTTATAAAAACACCGATTTTTCTTTTATTTTATCACACTTCTTTCGCTATTTATATGACGAACACTTTCAATCCAAGCCACTAATTAGGATTTTTGAGGATTATGGCGTATAAATCTGTCAAGGACCTCGATGCCGTCGATATTAAGATCATAGAGAAACTCTGCCAGGACTCTTCCGCCTCATTGAACGATATCGCGAAGGAGCTTGGCATTTCCGCGTCCACGGTTCATAAGCGCATCAACAGCCTGAAGGAGAATAATATCATCGAGCGCTTCACCATACTTTTCGACCCGATGATTTTAAATTTAAAGACCGTGGCCTTCGTGGGCATCGAGCTGGAGCGGGACGCGCTCATGGGCAAGAAGAAGGAAGAAGTGCTCTCCAGCCTGTCGGGCATCCCCTACGTGGTGGAGATCCACGAGACGCTGGCGCCCTTCGACCTGATCTTGAAATTGCGCACCAAGAACGTGGAAAAGCTAAGGAGTGTCATCACGAGCATCGCAGCCATCGACGGCATCATGGCGACCAACACCATCCTGACCACGAACCGCATCATGGAGCGGTTCATCGAAGTGCCCGCGGTATAACTGGGCTCTCGCGCTTAATCCTTTACCGCTTTAGCGATGCACGTACAGCCTCCGGTTTTTCAACACTAAAACACGAATTATTTTTATATCCCACGTAAGGACACGAACATCACAAAAGCTCATGCCGGGCGTTCAAAACACAAAACAACATCCCTAGAGCCCCAAATCACTATAAGACTGAAACACAAGAACGGCATGTAAGTGAATGCTTTCTCTTGTGTTTCATTTTCTTGGAGAGGTTCGTCTCTTTGAGATATTGTTTTATGTTTTGACACTAAAGCATGGGCCTTAGAGATGCTCGTGCCCTTACGTGGGATATAATAAATTTTCGTGTTTTAGTGTTGAAAAACCGAAGCGATAAGCTCCACAATAACATGGCATAGAAGCCAAAGCGGGCTATATCACCGGAGAAGTCGCAGGCAGGAGAATTAGCTAAGGATAAAAAGGAATTACCAGCCTATGTAGTGGGAGCCCCCGGCAAGACTTGAACTTGCGACGCGCTGATTACTAGTAATCCGCTTTGACCAGCTGAGCCACAGGGGCACGGCATACGGTATTTAGGCAAGCGTACGCTTAACAGTCCCCCGAAGAAATAACGTAAATATAATATTTACCCTACAAAGAGGACAATCGCCATAGTTCTGCCACGTAAGCGGATACTTGATAAAAATTTATAATATTATGGCCAAATATGATAATAAATTTACTAGATTAGGAAAGGTATATATAAGTATAATAAGCTATTGTTTATAATATCATACCGGAGCGCTCGATCAATGAGCTCAAAATTTAAGGGCAACCTGGACGAAACGGATATTTACATCATCCGAAAGCTTTGCGAGAACAGCAACACGCCCCTCGCCTGTATCGGGGACGAGTTGAACGTTTCGCCTTCCACTATCCATAAGCGTATTAACCGACTGGTCGACGGGGGCGTCATCGAGCGTTTCACCATTCTATTCGATCCGATCATCCTCGACCTGAAGACCGTGGCCTTCGTGGGCATCGAGCTGGAGCGCAGCGCGCTCACCGGAAAAAAGAAAGAGGACGTCATTGCCGAGCTCATGATCATGCCCGAAGTACTCGAGATATACGAGACTCTGGAGCCATTTGACCTCATGCTGAAGCTGAGGACGAACAACGTGGACGTGCTACGGGAGATCATAGGAAATATTTCCAGCATCGGCGGCGTGCTCAACACGAACACTATACTGACCACGAAAAAGATCCTGGAGACGCCGCTCAAGTACGAGGCCGTCGAGACCGATAATAAAGTAAATAAAAATTGACTTTAATGGATGTCCACGTACGACATCTCACGGATGGACTCCATGATGATGATCGTCTCGTAGTCCTTTATTCCCATCGGGGCCACTTTTTCCTTTAGTATGCGCTTCAACTCGTCGTAGTCCCAGGTGGCGATGAGGAACGTGAGGTTGTATGCGCCGCTCGTGTGGTAGACCTGCAGGACGTTGTCCACGCGCTTTAGCTTACGGGTCACTTCGTCCAGCCTGCCCGAGTCGACCTTGCACTTGATGATGGCGTAGCAATCCAGGCCGGCCTTCTTCTTGTTGATTACGACCGTATAGCCTTTGATGACGCCCTCCTCTTCCATAATGCCTATCCTGTCACGAACCGTGGACTGGGCCCGGTCGATCTTCTTAGCGACGTCCTTGTAGGTCATCCTGCCGGACTGCTGGAGGATGTTGAGTATCTTTTTGTTCATTTTGTCGATCTTCATACCATTGTCCCCGGTTTTTATCGGTTAGATTATATTTATTGGGCACATTAGTATATAAATATTCGTTTTTTAACGCTCGCGCCGAAACGCCTCCCTCGACATGCGCAGCCTGAAGGCCGTACTTAAAATACTTATATTAACATTGTCCAATCATTATAATACAATTTTGAGGGATGTCAGAGCATGGGATTGGCCACGGTGAAGACCGATATCGCGGGATTAGACACGCTCCTCGGCGGGGGCATACCGAAGGGCTCGACCATGCTCATATCCGGCCCCCCGGGTGCTGGTAAGACTGTGATGGCCTTGCAGTACACGTTCAACCAGGCCCGGAAGGGCGGGCGCGTGCTGTTCGTGAGCACCCATGAGCTTTTGTACTCCATCAACAAGTTCGCGTCGACGATGTCCTTCTTTGACCTCAACCTGGTCAGGACCGGCGTCAACCTCGACTTCTACGGGCCCCGGGAAGAGGGAGGGTTCGTAGAGTTCTGGGACTATTCGCTCGGCACCATAGCGGAGGGCGAATATGCGGGCGATATTTACGATATCGTCCAGGAGCGCGTGAGCTCCCACCGCATCGACCACCTGGTAGTCGATTCCATCAGCTCCATACGCCTATTCACCGGCGATGACCTGGAGCGCCGAAGAAAGCTGCTCCTGTTCCTGGGATGGGCTTCCCGATCGGGCTGTACGACAATTTTCACCGCGGAGGGCGACGGCATCGAGCGCATGCTGGTCGACGATATCGTCGACCTCGGGAAGCAGGAGATTGCAGTCCAGGGCGGCCCCGGCATCGCCGTTAAAACCCTTGAAGTCGTCAAGCTCCGGGGGCAGGAGCATTGCTTCGGGCGGTATCTGTATAATATTTCAAATGACGGCATCACGGTGCTGGCCCCGGGCACCGGCAGCCCGCCCGAGGTCGAGACAGCAAAGACAGGGGTTACAGACCTGGACGAGATCATCTCGGGGATGCCTTATGGCTCCACCTGGCATTTTATCGTCCGGTACGAGTCCCTCTGCCGTCCTCTCATGGACACGATGGTACGGGAAACGCTCGCCTCCGGCGACAGCCTCGTGTATTTTGCTTCGGCGGCGGACGACTTCTCTCTTGAAGCGTTCCGGTGGCGTTTCGGGGCAGAGGGCGAGCTTAAAGGCCGCCTGGCCATCGTGGATCCGTTCGGCCTTCCCGCGGCTGATAAGATTAAGGATTTCATTGTTTCAGTGGAGATGGGCGAAAATGCCGGCGTGCCCGTGTCGCGTCAGCGTCTGGTGAAAGGAAAGCGCATCCGGATCATCGCTGATGCGGGAAGCATGGAGAGATGGTCCGGCATTGCCGGCGCCTGGAAAGCGCTGGAATTTTCCCGGAGCAGGGCCCGTGAAAAGGGCGAGCTTCTGATCGTCTTTAGCGGCCCGTCTGCCGATGGCCCGCTGTCCTCGAATATATCGGCCGCCTCGGACGGCTTTGTCGATGTCTGGGGCTATGGCGGCTATGCGCTGCTGCGGGTCCGGAAGGCTCCCTATGCGAAGAGCTTCGAGCCTTTTGTGGCCCGGCTTGAGCAGGGGCAGATACGCCTCAAGCGGCTCTAACATCCCGGCTCGAATTGCATTTACAATATACAATCTGATTTACCCGTTATGCCTTCCCGGAGTGTCCTTAACCACAGGGACAGAGGAGAAAAAGCGAGAATACAAAATAGCCAGAGCAATAGTATAATCCGAAAAGCATACAAGAATTAGAAAAAGATTACAGGCCGTAGTCCTGTATGACGTCCCACCCGGCCTCCACGTAGAAGACGGGCTTATCGAAGAGCCTCTGGTGCAGGGACAGGTATCGTTCGAGGACCTCCAGGACCTCGTCCCGGGGGATGAAGTACTTCATATCCTCCATGCGCTCAGTGATCTCGTCCACTTCCTCGAAAATAGGATTAAGGTCGTTGACGATGACGAACTCGTTGTCGAGCATGCGCTCCATGGACTCGCAGAGGCGGTCGGTCTTATCCATCAGCCGGTACTGGAGCCGGTTATACTCCTCCAGGTTCCGGATGAACGCGTCCACGTCGGGGACTTCTCCGCTCTGGACGATGTCCGCGCCCGCGTCCATATAATAGCCCGATATGTCATCGGGCGTGATGTCAATGTCGGGAAAGTCGACCTTTATACGCCTCTCGCTCATCATGTTTATCAGAATTAAACAAATAAATTATAGTATATATCTTTTCTCGTTTATCCCACAATTTATTGGGTAAACTGGACATAATATATAAATTATTTCGCTTTTTAATGCATAATAATTGCTTGTTTAGCAATCGAAAGCTATTATCAGCCAATTTATAAAAATGAGAACGAAAGTCCCTGGCGCTTAGATGAGCAGCCCTGTGGCTTCCTCGACGATGCCGGCGCCTGTGCCCAGCTTCCTGAGGTTGACTTTCCGGCCATCGGCCTTGAAATCGAACTTCGTGACGTTGACCATGTGCTCGTTATAGTTAAAGATCCCGCCGTGGCGGAAGTTGAAGCCGTGGTCCGCGTAGGTCCTGGCGACTACGGCCAGCGAGTAGCCGTTGCCCTTGCTGGTGATCTTCCAGCTCTTCATGAGGTTATCGTGCTTCACATCGATGTTATAGACCCAGTAGAGCTTATCCTCCGAAGCCGAGTAGAAGGCGCCCTTATTCCTCAGCGAGTAGTTCATGTCACGGCTGCCAAAGTACGGCTTGAAGAACACGAAGTACGAGCCGTCCCGGAATTCGAAACGGGACCAGTACCAGGGGACCATCGGCGTCATGAGGATGACCTTTTGTAAATAGCACCTGCCACTGTACTCGCGGCCGTTGAGGGTACCGGTGAAATCGTAGTAGAGGTTATACACCTGATAGTTCAGCCGCATCTTGAGCTCGTTCAGCACTTCCGTGTCATAGCCCGAGGCCGGCTTCGTCAGGCTGAAGTCGCACTTGATGGCATTGCTGTCGACCCTCACCCTGAACTGCGGCACATTTCCCGAGATGTCGATGCTCAGGCCTTCGCCGGCCGATACGATCGAATGGTCCGTGACGCTGGTCATCGTCTCCACGGTGGGCACGACGAGCTTTTTCCTGCCGTCATAGCACCAGGCGAAACCCCCCATGCGGGTCGTGCCGTTGCCGGGGCTGTCTCCCAGGATCTCCACGTTGTCGATCACCGACTTGCGGGAGTTCCTCCGGCCGAAGGTCACGATGAGCTGCATCGGGTTCTTTTTCTTATCCATCGAGGTGAAGATCGCGAACCAGTACTCCTTGCCGTAGGGTATCAGATTCTCACATTTATAAAATATGGGCTCTATGCCCGGCGCGGCCTCCGATGCCTTATAGATTCCCGTCTTGTAGTCCGCATTCGGGTAGATGTCGATGCGGTGGAGCTGGCGGCCTGATATTACGCTGAGTACCTGCTCCTCGTAGTCTCCCGTGGCATCGAGGATGTTACGCCCGATGCGCCGGCCATTTTTTATCAGCGGGCGGCCCATGGAAGGCAGCTTTACGGCGCCGCTGAAGCCATTAAAAAATCTTATATCCCTCACTTTCAACCTCTGACCGTATTATGATACTTAAGCTTTCATGAATTTATAACCGTTTTCCTATAGTATGCCGTTGAGTACCGGGATGATGAACGCCTGGTATACGGCGGAGATGGCAAGTAATATAAAAACGACGACTAGCAGCTTTAAGTTTTCGGCGACCGCGCGGGCGTACATCCGGAGCATCCATCGGAAGCCGGCATCTATGTAATCGACGGCGACGACCATCTGCCGGACGCAGGCGAAAATGGCTATGATGTACGCCTCTCCCTGGAGCAGCATGGCCACGTACTGGGGCAGCAGGTCCCGCATCGTCATCACGCCTTCCAGGGGTAAGACATAGGAAACGCCCCAGATAAAAAACCGGGCCGAGCCGATTATGGGCCCCCATAATGGTAATACCGCCGACGGTATGGTGATCAGCCCCAGCGTGTTCAGGCCGAAGCTCGAGGCCAGGCCGCTGATGCTGGCCATGAGGGAGTCCGTAATGTTGGCCGGCGTGCTCAGCGACCCGCTGATGGTATCGGCGCCCAAAAACTGGACCATGGACATCTGCAGGCCCGGGCTGATCAGGGCCAGCACGGCTCCGATGAGGAGCACGCAGAGATAAAGAACGTTGAGGCCGGCAAGCAGTTTCCAGTCCTTTCTCATGATGCCGATGGAATCGCTCAGCGGGTTATTCACGGGTGACCTCTAGTCTAAATGCTCCTTAATCTCATATATTATTTGGCTTCAGCATAATAAAGGCTGGACTGGCCGTCATCCGGCTATTGCCCGCTAATCTTGAACCGCAGGAGCGCCGCCACGCCACCCAGCTTCTCCAGGCGCTGGCCTGGCTCGAACTCCGTCGAAAAAATGACCACTTTACCCCGGGACTGCTCGACGGACTTCATCATGCGCTCGATGTCGGCCTCGCCCTTTTCCCGGTAGTTCCGCAGCGTCTCGTCGGCGATAAGCAGCACCTCCACGGCGCCGAGGCCCACGGCATCTTTCGTCTGCCGGTACCCGTAGGTGGCCTTGCCGTCGCTCGCGATCTCTACCAGGAGGCGCTCGATGAGCTTTGCTTCCCTGGATATTCGCATCTCCTCGGCGACGCGCTCGATGGCCCCGCGCCGGAGCACCTCCTGGAAGCCTGAAGAGCCAATGGACGAGGTATCCTCGACAATGACCTTGTCGGCGGCCTCTTTTGCGTTGTTCCTCAAAAATTTCACGAAGTCGTCCTTGATGAAGCCGGGGCCGGCGACCACGAAGGTCTTGACCCTGTCGGCGTTCTTAAGCTGCGCCGCCACTTCGCCGAAAAACTCGGCCCTCGCGTCGGTGCCCTCCCGCTTGCCGGAGGACGACTGCCTTATCCTGGAGACCTCTTCCACACCGTACTGCCGCAGGAAGCCTATGGCGGCCTCGCCCTCCTCGATGGTGACGATCTCTATCTCGGGCAGCTTCGCCTCCTCGATCGCATCGCGTATCCGCTCGATCTGGTCGGGCTTCCAGTGCTTGATGATCGACAATTCAGAATACGGCTCGATGTTGAGCGTGTGGTACATGCCCGTGTCCAGGTCGGAGATGATGATGCCCTTGATGCGCAGGCGATTCGAGAACTTATGGAATTCCACGGACTCCACCCTGACGCCCAGCCTCACGGGCCTCTTGTCCATCTTCTCGGGCCTGAGCTTATCGGTGGCGCTGTCCAGGACCCGAAAGGTCAGCGAAAAGACCGTATCGCCTGGCTCTATGACGTATTTTAGATGCCAGAGGTCGTCGAGAGACTCGGGGGTAAGCGATATCTCCCCATAATCCCCCCTGAGATCTTCCTTGTTGACCTTCATGTTACGATCCTCGACTCTCCCGGCGGCAGGAAAGGCGACACTTTATCGGGCGAAGCCGCCTGGCGGATGGCCTTCGCGTCGTCTTCGCCCGCGTGCTCCAGGAAGTAGCGGTAGATCTTTTTTGCTATATCGCCCTGGCTGAACTCGCCGGGCTCGACGACGACGCTGTATTTCGCCCTCGCCTTTACGGCGGCTACCGGTCCGCCGATGACGTAGCACCCGGTCTCGTCGAACCGGATGCCTGAGGCCGCCCTCGTCTCCACGTTCCTGACGTAGTTCCGCTCACCCCGGACGATGAACGCTCCCTTGGCCACGTATTCGCCCGACTCGGGCGTCTTGCTCACCTGCTCCGGGCGGACCCAGAAGCAGTCCCCCGAAGACTGGCCGGACTTCCATACCGACGAATAGGATACGGCGAACTGGGCCACCTCGGCGAGGGTCTCCTCCGTGATCTCCCGGCCCTCCGTCTTAACGATGGTTATGGGGGCGCCGAACGCCTGCGCGTGGAAGAAAATGTCCTTCTTGTCCATGTACTTCTTGACGAGCTCCTCGTTCTGATCGGCGTCCCGGCCCGCTATAACAAGGAAGCCGTCCGACGTGAAGAACCACCGGTACTTCTCGTACCACTTCGGCTTTCGGGGCTTCATTTTGACGACAGGCCTCTGTGCATCGGCCGGCTTTTCCTGCGGCATCGCCTTCGCCATCATCCGCTTCGTGTCCTCGATGGCCTTGAGGGCACCGTCCTTCTTGGACTGGACCTTCTTGGCCTTATCGTAGTAAGTTTGTGAATTCTGGGGAACCGTAAGGTCAATGTTGATGCTGATGGCCGCTTCGGGGAACTTCACGGTGACTGTGTTAGCCGCCTGGTCCACGGACTGTATCATGGATGCCGCGGTGTTGCCCGCTTTTTTGGCATCCTTGAGGACCTTGCGGATATCGTCCCACGACATGCCCCTGGCGCGGGCGCCCCTGATGACCTTGATAACGTCTTCGACCGCCGCGTACTCGGCGTATATCAGCTCGCCCTTGCGGACGTTCTCCTTCTCCTCCTTTTCGAACTTGGCGATGGCCTCTTCCTGCTGCTTTAATCTTCTTTCCAGCACGCCGAGCTTCTCGGCCTTCTTCTCCACGACCTCGGCCTTTGCCTCGGCCACGATGTGCTTGCCGTAATACTCGTCCAGCGCCCTATTGAACGACTCGAAGTAGACTTTCTGGTCGTTCGCGTACCGGCTCAGCTCCATGGGAAGGACGTCGATCTCCTTGCCGTCGCGGATCACGATGTTCGGCCTGAGATTTCCCTCCCTGATGGGCCTGAACAGCTCGCTCAGGCCGTTGAGGACGAGCTGGACCTCGCTATCCACCAGGCTCTTCGCGGGCTTATTCTTGTCCACGCCCGCCAGCGCCAGCGCCTCCTCGGCGTACATGCCGCCGATGCTCGTCTCCGTGGCCAGCGTCCTCACCACGTCCCGGTCCGAATTTGCAAAGAGGGCCTTCAGCGCCTCCGCCGTCAGGTCCATCGGGCTCAGCTGCGGCGGCGGGAACTCGTACTGCTCGCCCCGCAGGACGTCCCTGTCCTTCATCTTCATGGAGCGCAGGGGCATCATGATGCGGCGGTTCTCGTCCAGCAT
>NZ_DATJPM010000025.1 GCF_035506375.1 Methanocella sp. | reverse complement strand
GCCACTTGGTGTAAACTTGGTGTGGTTGAAACCATGTGCTTACAAGTGGCACCAAGTTTACACCAGGCCGCACGGAATTTTTATTTAATCACCAGGCGGCACCAACTAATTTTTAATAAATTTGCTGTGTTGAATTATTCCCCTATTTTAAGCTTTTTAAGAGACGGAGGGCACTATTTTCACCACAGAGGCACTATGGCACAAAGGCCCACGGAGTTTTCTTTTAAATGTTTCGCTGATGCGAATTCGAGCAAGTTACAAAGATCACAAAGCCGGTTCATCGGCGATAAGGGCACGAAGGATACAAAGACACAGTGGTATGAACAAGAGCACTTTTTGCCATCGTGCCTTCATATCCTTTGTATCTTAAAAGTTCAAAAAGCGGCTTTGTGCCCTTTGTCTCTTAATTATAAAAAAGACTTTGTGAGCCTCCATGCTCTTCGTGCCTTTGTGGTGAAAAATAGTGCCTCCGTACACTCCGAGACTTAAAAAGGCCGTGCTCTTCGTGCCTTTGTGGTGAAAAATAGTGCTTCCGTACACTCCGAGACTTAAAAGGGCATATTCAACAAAGCAAATAAATTAAATTTGTTGCAAATTACATGTTTCGTATGCATCATGCTTTTTGCTATATCATAAGCAAGCTGTGCCCCGACCTGTATAAAAAGCGGACAATGCTTATGGAAAAGGACAGCGACGCTTTTAACGTAACCAGTACAAAATCCGGCTATATCTGCGGATTATTAATTAAGGGAAAGGAAGGTATGTTATGGCGACTAAAGACATTGGCGACGGCGCTGTCGCAGGCATCGTTACCGGAGTGATCATTGGCATCCTGGCCATCCTGCTGGCGCTCGTCGGGCTGGCGTCCCTGGTGGCGTTCGTGGATGTGCGGTCGGTGTTCGGCGGGCTTATGCCTATCGCGGGCTTTGCCGCGGCCTCGATCACGGCGATGATCACGCTCTTATTATTAATGGCCATTATCGGGCTGATCCTTGGGGCGATCTTCGGCGAGTTCTACGAGAAGATACCGACACAAAATGCCGTGACAAAGGGAATAATTTTCATGCTGGCGGTCTGGGTCATCTTCGGGCTGCTGGTCCCGATATTATTGAGCGCGGGCGGGGCTCTGCCGACGGCGCTGACGGCGACCGGCATCATATCGGCGCTCGTTGCAGCGTTGATCTGGGGAGGCCTGCTCGGCTTGATATTCCACTGGGTGACAGGAAAGACCGCGGCTCCCGAACGGCCTATAGTAAAGACTTAAAAAATTATATGGGCCCGTTAGGGCTCCACGATTTATTTTTCGATCTGCATCTTGATCTCAGTGCCGCCAATTACGGATACGGCATCCGGTCTCTCTACAATTCCATAGGATATATCACTGATCTTCATCGTGTCTTTCAGGACCGTCGCAAGCTGCCGGATATCGTCCTCAAGCCCGTCACACGAGATGACAACCTTCGAGAGGACGGCATTCTGCGCCATGCTCTGGGAGTTCTTGTATTGCCGCAGGCTCGATATCATGGCCACGGCCATGTTACCCAGCTTCAGCGCCTCGATGTCCGTCCAGAGGCCGTTCACGACGGGCCACTGCGATTTATGCAGACTCACAATACCCTCGCTCTGGCGGAACATGCGCTGGTAGATTTCCTCGGTGATGTGCGGGATGAACGGGCCCAGCAGCTTGAGCGAGTTGGACAGGGCCATGTATACCGTGTACAGGGCGGCCTGGCCGCTTTCGCCGTTCTCCGCTTTCCTGTAAAGCCGATCCTTGGCGATCTCGAGATAGTTATCGCAGAAGTCGCCCCAGAAAAACTGCTCGGTCAGCGATTTCGCCTTGCTATACTCGTAACGCTCGAAGTTCTCGGTGCTCTCGCGGATGACATCGTTCAGCTTCGTCAACAGCCACCTGTCGATCAGCTCCAGCCTCGTATCTTTCGGCGTATAGTCCTTTAAGTGAAGCGAGGCAAACCGGGAGGCGTTAAAGAGCTTGTTGATGAACTTCTGGCCATAGACGATCTCTTTTTCCTTAAAGGCCAGGTCATCGCCCAGCTTGGCGGACGCGGCCCACCACCGGACGGCGTCGGCGCTGTACTTCTGCACGTAGGGCAGCGGCTCGATGATGTTGCCCTTGGACTTGTGCATCGCTTTCCCGTTCGGGTCCAGGCCCTGGCCGGATATCATGATATCGGACCATGGCAGGCTGTGCGTGTGCAGGCAGCTCTTGATGACCGTGTAGAACAGCCAGGTCCGGATGATCTCGTGGGACTGCGGGCGCAGGTTCATGGGGTACATCTTATCGATGATGGAGTCGGGCTCACCCCAATTTGCGTTGATGAGCGGTGTAATTGATGACGTGGCCCAGGTGTCCATCACGTCCTTCTCCGGCTCGAACTCCGTAGAGCCGCACTTCTTGCACGGGTGCAGTGGCTGCGTAACGAGCGGGTCCACGGGAAGCTGGCTGTCATCGGCCAGCGCGACGGTGCCGCACTTCCTGCAGTACCATATGGGGAAAGGTACCCCGAAGTAGCGCTGCCTGGAGATACACCAGTCCCACTTGAGGCCGTTGATCCAGGTGTCGTAGCGGATCTTCATGTGCTCCGGGTACCAGTTCAGCTTCGCGCCCTGGGCGAGCAACTCGTCCTTTATGTCGAGTATCCGGATAAACCATTGCGGGGTCACGTAGAATTCTACCGGCGTGCCGCAGCGCTCGTGGACGTTCATGACGTGCACGATGGGCGTCTGCTCCAGGAGAAGGCCGGCAGCCTTGAGGTCTTCCAGTATACGCTTGCGGCATTCCGCCAGTGTCATGCCTTTATATGGGCCGGCGTTGTCGTTCATCGTGCCGTTGGGGTTAATGGAAAGCTTCAGGGGCAGGTCGAACTGGCGCCACCAGTCGATATCGGTCTTGTCGCCAAACGTGCACACCATGACCATTCCAGTGCCGAACACCGGGTCGACCTTAATATCGGCCAGTATGGGCACTTTCGCCTTGAAGATGGGCGTCAGCGCCGTCCTGCCGACCAGTTCCCTGTACCGCTCGTCGTTCGGGTTAACTAGCAGCCCCACGCATGAGGATATGAGCTCCGGCCGGGACGTGGCGATCAGCAGTTCCATACCATCCTCGGTCGAGAATTCTATGGTGTTGAGGAAGGAATGCACTGGCTCCGAGTCCTCCACGTCCGCCTGGGCCAGGGACGTCTGGCATAAGGGGCACCAGATGGCGGGCTCGTTGCGCCGTTCCATGCGGCCCATATTGTAGATATCGATGAAAGAGCGCTGGGAGATTCGCTGGCAGCGCGTATTAATGGTAGAATATAAGAGGCTCCAGTCGACGGAGATGCCGAGGGTCGTCCATACGTTCCGGTAGCTGGCCCCGCCGATCTCCGTTTCCTTGAGGCAGAGCTTGACGAATTCCTCCCGGCCGACCTTGCGGATATTGACTTTATACTTTTTCTCCACGAAGCGTTCCGTTGGCAAGCCATTGTCGTCAAAGCCCATCGGGTAGAACACGTTCTTGCCCTGCATGCGCTGGTACCTGGCCACGAACTCAGCCTGGGAATAGGATAGGACATGTCCCATATGGATGTAGCCGGATAGCGTGGGGGGAGGCGTGTCAATGGAATACGTGGGCTTCTCGCTGGCTGGATCGAACCGGAAGATCTCGTTCGTTTCCCAGAACTTCTGGATCCGGGGCTCGATTTCCTTGGGGTCGTATTTTTTCGGGAACTCGGTCATGGGATATGCCTCGCCGCGGGCGGTAAATCGGCCTATGTAAGCGTGATTTTTTAGAGTCAATATTCACGCCAACTATATATAGGTTATTATCGGTACTTTTCCCATATAATCGTTAATTTGGCCCCGTTTCGAGAATCTTACAACTAATATTCCTAGTTAAAAATGTATTTAAAATGAAAAATCCTATAAATATCATAATAACAATTTAGAACCTTAACTTTTTAATTTAGGGAATAACTTTGACTGTTGCCTTTATTAAATGGCCAGTACGTGTGCCACAAATCGACTTTTCCATATAATTTCGAGTATTCTGTAATAGGAATACTAGATTTTAGCGGTTAATTTTATGATTCGGCATACTGAAGCCCTATTACATAAATTATTTGCAGATATGTATCCCCTAAAATG
>NZ_DATJPM010000024.1 GCF_035506375.1 Methanocella sp. | reverse complement strand
GTGCATGAACACGTCGTCGAGCTGCGGCTCCTGGACCGAGATGGACTCGACGAATACGCCGTTCTGGGCCGCGATGTTGATGACGGCCGGCAGCAGAGAGGCAGCGCCGTCGACGGTCATCTTGACCTCGTCGTTCACGATTGACGCCGCCTTGGCGATCTTCGCCTCGTTGATCTTTTCCAGGAACAGCTCGTTCTTCCGCGTCTTCACGGTGATGGTCTCGCCGCCAAGGTCGTCCTTTAATTTTTTAGGCGTGTCCATGGCGACGATCTTGCCGTGATCAACTATGGCGATGCGGTTGCACAGCTTGTCCGCCTCCTCCATGTAGTGGGTCGTCAGGATGACGGTGATGTCCTCATTTTTAATGAGCTCCCGGATGTACGACCAGATATGGTCCCGGCTCTGCGGATCCAGGCCGATGGTGGGCTCGTCTAAAAAGAGCACTTTCGGATAGTGGATGAGGCTGCGGGCGATCTCCAGTCTCCGGCGCATGCCCCCCGAATAGGTGCTCATGTAGCTGTCCGCCCGGTCCTCCAGCTCGACGAGCTTCAGGACCTCGTCGATGCGGCTCTTCATCTGGCTGCGCGGGACCCCGTACAGGTCCCCGTGCATCACCATGTTCTCCCGGCCGGTGAGCTTGTCATCGATGCTCGGGTCCTGGAACACGATGCCTATGGACTTCCTGACCTGGGAGGAGTTTTTCACGACGTCGAAGCCGTTGACCAGGGCAGTCCCCCAGGTCGGCTTCAGAATAGTGCAAAGTATGGATATGGTGGTGCTCTTGCCGGCGCCGTTCGGCCCCAGCAGGCCGAATACCTCGCCTTTTTCCACCTGAAAGCTGATGTCGTCTACGGCCGTGAGATTGCCGAACTTCCTTGTCAGGTTCCGGGCCTCGATCATATATGTCATCTTGCGTCTCCGTTATTGGAATATATTACGTTAGGCTTATAGCCGAAATATACTTTTTGTAACTTTTACAGGGTTATAGCAGACACTTCGGCATTAGTGCCCGTTGCCGATGGGCTTTTTTGCGTTCCATATCACGTTGAAGTTGCTCGCCATATAGGACGCCACGGATGCGTTGGAGACCCAGATCGCGACCACGTTGTTCACATCCGTCACGCCGTCCACGACCCTGGAATACATGATGAGCAGTTCCCGGTCGTCGACGATGACGTTCTTAATGTACGGGGAATTCGACTTCTTTACGTCAGGCGTGACGGCCAGGAGCGACTTGATGATGTGCACTTCGCCCTCCGACGACCGGTTTTTCGGGCGGGAGATGATGCGGACCTCGACGCCTCGTTGCCTCGCCGCTGCTATCTGCTTTTTAAGGGGCTCCATCTCCCGGGGAGAGTAGAGGCTGCCCAGGAGCTTGACATCATGCTTGGCCCGGCCGATCATCTCGGTAGTCCTCACGATGATATTATCCATGCCCTGGATGAGCCATACTTTCGGGTTCTCCTCCTCCATCTGCCGGTCGTAGGCCATGGCCAGCCCGTCCGCGACCCGGTCGATCTCGGAGTACAACGCCGATTTCCTGTCCTCCATGATCTCCCGCGGATAGGCGGGCGTGTAGATACTCGGCCTCCCTTTTTCGACGATGACCCACTTTTCCTCCTCCAGCCGCTTCAGGGTCTCGTAGATCTTCGTCCGGGGCACCTCGGCCTCTCGCGCCAGTGCGGTCGCGTTCGTCGGCCCCGTGGACACGAGTGCCGTGTATACCTTAGCGCCGTATAGCGTCAGCCCCAGCTTCTGGAGAGCCGAGATCGTCTTCACGTCGAATAGCATGACTAAGTCGTGTCACTTATAACCCTATAAAAGTTACGAAAAATATATTCCAGTCAATCATCAGAAATACTACCATCAGACTGGAGAGAAAAAGCCATGAAGATCATCGCGATACAATCGAGCCCGAAGAGAAAGAACAGCAATACGCTCAAGCTCGTCGAGGCGGCGCTGGAAGGCGCCCGCGAGGCCGGCGCCGAGACGGAGCTCATCGACATCACCCGCCTGAAGATTAACTTTTGTAAGGGTTGCGTGACCTGCTACCGGGACGGCACGTGCCACCAGAAGGACGACTACAACGCCCTCAAGAAAAAAATACTGGAGGCGGACGGCATCATCCTTTCAAGCCCCAACTATATCGACAACATCACCGCCCAGCTCAAGGTGTTCTTCGACCGCAGCGCCAACTTCATCCACGAGCAGCTTCTGGATGGCAAGTACGGCCTGTCCATAACGACGTCCGGCTCGGGGAACAACGACTTCGTCCTGGGCATCATGAACCACTTTATCAATGCCACGGGCGGGCTGGCAGTCGGAAGCGTAGGCTGCGGTATGGGCCAGGGGCCGGCGGCCTTCGAGTCCGGAATAAAAAAGTCCCGTGAATCGGGAAAAGAACTGGCCAGAGCCATAAAGGAAAAGAGGGCCTACCCGGACCAGGCCGCCGCTCACAGGGACTGGAAAGAGCACTTCGCCATGACCCTCCGGCGCAATAAGGATAACTGGAAGCACAATTACGAGTGCTGGGTCGAAAAAGGCTGGATTAAGGCCTAATCGACGAGCTCGACGCCTTCCATGATATAGCCGGGAGAGCGCCTTTTCAGTATCTCCGAAGGATAGTACGACAGGCCTTTAGCGGCGTCCTTTTCACCCATGCCGAAGAGCCCGCACAGCGATATCGCCGCGCGCACGTCCCGCATATCGTAGAGGGACATGGCGCCGGAAACCACGACGAAGGGAGCCCCGTACTTTTTCGCCAGCGCCAGGTTGGTCTTATAGCCGGACAGCGTCCGTACTCGGGAGCCGCCCTTGCTGCAGATGACCGGTAACAGCTCGAAGCCTATCGCCACATGCTTATCGGCCGCCAGCTTCGCTAAGATGTGGTTTATGCCGCTGGTCTTGCCGTCTGGCGGGTGGAGCAGGATGTCCACGCGCTCGTCCTCGCACGCGGCACGGTTTATGCCCGGGTCGCCGCCATGCACAGCCAGCACCTTAACAAGGCTGCGGAACCGGTCGACCTGCCGGCGCAGATCATTAGCGTTCTTCGCGACGACCTCCACGCCCTGGATGATCCCGGCGCCTTCGGATGGGCTCACTTCATGAAAAAACTCGGGGTGGTTGGCCACGCAGATGCCTGCATAGCCCAGGCTTTTTGCGGACATGGCCAGCCGGGATGCCGTGCTGCCGCCCTCGGGATAGGCGTGGACGGAAAGGTCGTAATACGCTTCATCGGCCATTGAAGTATTCCTCGAGCTTATTCACGCAAATTTCCTTTTTGGCCGGGTACGACTCGACCCTGGCACGGATGGCGATGGAGTCCTCGGCATACGAAGTCCGGATATCGCCCAGGTACGCGTCCTGTTTGGAAAGCTTAAAGAATAAGTCGCAATTCCCTGTCACGCGCTCCGGTATTTCTTTGACGAGCCCCTTCAGGTCGGCCTCGGGGAGCTTAGAAGTTAAAAAATCCAGATACTGGCGGGCCGCCTTCTTCTCGAGACGGGCGCTAAGAATGATGATGGGATTATCAAAATAGCCTTTTGTCTCTTCTTCCTCGATGGAGGTTTCGGGTGGAAGAACGTTCGCGAGGGCCTGTCTGACCCGCGCGACGTCCTCGGTTACATGTGATTGTGTCCTAAAAAGGATATAATGGATCATTTACCCCGTCTCTCGTGGCTGCCGATGGAGGGGTAATTCTTCTCCGTGCCCATGCCCTTCCTGCGCATGCCTCTGCCCTTCACGCCCGCGCTGGTCAGGCCCCTCTCGGCCCGGCCGCGGTGCTGCGGGCCGGCGATCCACTTGAGGTCCTTGTCCGCCAGGACTGACGGGTGGTGGGGATCGATGAGGATGACTTCGTACCACTTGTAGCGGCCGTCCTCGCCTACCCAGTAGGAGTTCATGACTTCCATGTTCCTGAACTTCTTGGACGCCCTTTCCTCGGCGATCCTCTGGATGCTCTTCCGCCGGGTCAGCGTCCTGAGGCCCATGTGTTTGGATTTTCTTCCCCGAACGTACCGGGACTTGCGGCTGCCGCCTCTCCTGACATGCGACCTGACCACGATGATGCCCTGCTTGGCCTTGTAGCCGCCCTCGCGTGCCCTGTCCAGCCTGGTCGGCCGGTCGAGCCTGACGACGGCGGGCTCACGGCGCCATACCTGTAAGCGTTCCCAGAATAGCTTGCCCACATAGGACTTGTCCGGGCTTTTCCACGCCTCGCCTATGTAGTGATACATCGATTTTGCCATTGAGTTTCGTATCTCCATTGGTGTTTCACGGTTCAGCCCCGTTCTGGAGCCACATCCCGGCGGGAGTCTTCGTCCCACGTCTGAAACTGCGATGTCAATAAAAGGGTGCTAGCATATAAACGTTTCGTATTATTAAAATGAGATGCGGGCAGTTTCAATTCGCGCGGGTAAATGAAAAAGGCCTTGTCGAGAATAAGCAGCAGGTTATTGCATTTACCATTTATTCGCCATTGACTGGTTGAATTCCCGCTTTTTATTCTATAATCATTTTACGTCCATTCAGGATTCTCTCAGGAATAGGGGTGATTGGAATGAACTTCAAGAAAGTAACTATATTAGTTCTACTTGCGCTGGCTATTTTCGCAATGGCGCAACCTGCAGACGCCCGCGGAGGCGGAGGCATGGGCCATGGTGGCATGGGCCACAGTATGGGCATGGGCCATAGTATGGGCATGGGCCATAGTATGGGCATGGGCCATGGTGGCCGCGGGCTCGGCCATAGTGTCGGCCACAATAATATTGGTTATGGTGGTATCGGCCATGGTGGCTATGGTGGCCGCAGGCTCGGCCATAATGGTTTAGGCTGGGGCTCCGGCAGTGGTTTAGGCTGTGGTGGCTGGGGCGGCAATGGTTTAGGCTGTGGTGGCTGGGGCGGCAATGGTTTAGGCTGGGGCGGCTGGGGTTTAGGCTGGGGCGGCTGTGACCTCGACTATTATGGCTGTGATTCCGGGTACCCGGTGCCTGTTCCCGTCCCCGTCGCAGACCCCGTCCTCGCCCCGGTCCCGGTGGATACTACCTGTGACGCAGCCGGACCTTATGGCTATGGAACTCCGGGCTATGGCTTAGGCGTTCCCGGACCCTACTGTTATGGTATTCCGGGCACTGGCGTCTATGGGTCGGGCTACGGGTTGGCTAACCCGTCGATCCCCGGATCTTATTAACGTGCATCTGATCGACGAGGATAAAGATACGCGGGATAGGCCTATAATGCCTATTCCTATATTTCCAAGCTATCCAAGTATCTCCTGTAAAATTATTTTCAGAAAAATACGCATATGATCCTGGGTAAAAATGAAAATTAGAATTTTCTCATTTCTTTTTAAATGCCTTCGATGATGGCCTCGGGATTCGGCGGCAGCCGGGTATCTTCACGTCCACGGGGATGAGCTTTTTCAATAAAAGGGTGCTAGAATATAAACGTTTCGTATTTTATCATTATAGTGCTATAACTTCCGTTGCAGGAAATATATACCTCCACGTAATGACAGGTGAGGCCATTTTATCGGGCTGACGAACAGGTTCTATGCGAGCATTTCCGGGCTTTACTTCTTGAAGATCACGCAGAGGGACGGGTCGATCATGCGGAGCTCCATCTCCAGGTTTACCTGCTCTTCCTTACCGAGCAGCTTTTTTATGATGAGCATGCAGTAAGGCACGCCCTCGCGCCCCTCCGCATGGTATTTTCCCATCTTAAGCCTGTATTCGTCATTCATTATCCGATACTGGCTCAGCTTTTTTAAGATATCCTTGTTTAGTAATTTATCCGGGTCCTTTATCAGGTCCTGGTCCAGCATTTTTTCCCGCTTAATCATGCCTTTATACACCGATCCTACGGTTATAAAAACACGGCGCCTGTTACTCTGGTCTTTCGGAGATATAGTCCGGACTAGGCCCGTGTTCTTTCGATTTGAAATAAAAAAAATAGTTATAATACAAACATAAATTTTTATTATGACATAATATAGCTTTCTATAGCTTCACGACCATTTAAAATTATTAATACCTTCCATTCTGGCGGGAAAGTGCTAATTATATATTATATAAAATAAAAACATTGTTAATTAAATTTATTAAGCTTAAACTATGGCCAAAAAGAATAGCGCAAATTATATCATATCAAAAATTAAATAAATAAATATTAAGATATCAAATTCATAGCTTTAATCCATTTTTTCGCTTAAAAAGATGAAAACGTTTAGAGTCCAGACTATGGCTGAAGACATTTCCAGTGTCATAACAGACCTTCGTAACGAAGCGGTGGAAAGGTGCCGAAAGCGAATACTGGAAGCCACGCAAGGCATCGGCAAAAAACCAAGAAAGCCCGGCTCCGACTTTGGGCTGATGTCCAATGTCAAGAAACAGTACGGACTATAGGAGGGTAATATCATGGAAAATAAAACATTGCTGCAGCAGGTCAAGGAAAAAGAGCTGGCGATCAACACGCGGCTGGATCGGGCGTCCGGGGATGCGGACAGGCTGATTTCTGACGCGAAAAAGGAATGCGCCGAGATCATGAATAAGGGGGACGAGGATGGCAGGACCGCCGCCCTGGCATACTTTAACGGCGAGAAGGCCAAGATCGACGCAGCTGTGGATGCCATCAGGCTCTCGGCCTCCAGGGAGATCCAGGTGGTCAACGCGACGGCGAACCGGAACATGCCCGCCGCCGTGGATAGGATCGTACGAGAGGTAACGATGCGATAAGGTGGATGCCATGCTCCAGAAGATGAGGCGTATTCAGGTCGTGGGCGTGAAAAGGGATTTTCGACCCGTGGTAGATGCTTTATACCATATGGGCACGCTACACCTGGAAGACGTCTCCGCGCTTACGCCTGGCATTAAAAAGGTCGAGCCCGATAAAGGTGCCGACATCGCGAGCATTCTTGTTAAGATAGATAGTATTTTTTTCACGCTGCCCGCCACACAGGACCCCGAGAATAGGACACGGATAGCTAAAAGCCTTGAGTCGAAGTCACAAAAAGATATCCTGGCAAGGGCGGAACAGGTCATCGCGGAACTCGAGTGGACGTCGAAAGACCTGGCCTTGAAGAAGAGCGATCTGGAGTATACGATCACCGCGCTCAACCGATATGAAAAGGTCATCGATCATATCCAGCATATTGAGCCAGAGCTGCCGGTCCTGGAAGGATATGAGGTGAGCGTTCTTATCATCCAGAAGGAGTTCGAGGCGGTCCTCGCTCTCCTCAGGGAGGAGATCAAGCAGATCACGGGCGACCAGTTCGAATTCATCCACACGGACGTGGATAAGGAGTCCATCGCGGTCATCACGGTGTTCAATAAAAAATTCTCGGACCCCGTGCACTCGCTCTTTTTCTCGGCGAACGTGAACGAGGTGCGCCTGCCTCCGGAGTATACCGGTAAAAAGTTCTCGGATATGCTCCTTATGATCGACGAGAAGAGGCGGCAGTCTATCGAGGAGATCGCTTCCATCAATAAAACGCTGGAAAAGCTCTCCGCCGAATGGTATGTGGAGCTTTCGGTGCTTCGCCCGGCCATCGAGGATATTGGCGAGGAGGTCGACACCTTCGGCAAGTTCGGCGAGTCGGACCATGCGTTCGTGATCATGGGGTGGATGCCCTTAAAATATCTGGAGCAGGCGAAGGAGAAGCTTACAAAGGATTTCGGTGGCAGGGTCGTGCTCGAAGAGCTTGAGCTGACCGGCAAGGACCTGGAAAATGCGCCGGTCTTCTATGATAATCCCTGGTTCGTAAAGCCCTTCGAATTTTTCATGCAGCTGGTCAGGCTTCCGAAGTATATGGAGGTCGACCCGAGCCCCCTGATGGCCATATTTTTCCCGCTGTTCTTCGGCCTCATGGTGGGCGATATCGGCTACGGGATCGTCATCATGGCCCTGGCCGCAGTCGTGAAGATGAAGTTCCCCAGGGTCACATGGTTAAGTGACATCGCGAGCGTGCTCATCATATCGTCAATCCCGGCGATCATCTTTGGCTTCGTCTTCGGGGAGTTCTTCGGCGACCTGGGTGAATCGATGGGCTGGCTGCACCCGATGAGTATCGGCGGGGTCGTGTGGAACCGGATGGATGCGGTCATACCCATGCTGCTGTTCGTTATAGCCATCGGCATCCTGCACGTCTTCCTGGGCCTCTTTATCGGCATGGCCAACGCCATTACCATCAGGAGCAAGAAACACCTGTATGAAAAAGTGGGCATGTTCCTGGCGATACTATCGTTGATAGTTATGCTGGGGACCGCCGCCGGCATACTGCCGGGCCTGTTACTGTATGCGGGTTTCGGCCTTATGGCCGTCGGCATCGCGCTCCTCATCCTCGGAGGCGGCGTGCTTGGCGCCATCGAGCTGATGAGCGCAGTCGGCAACATCCTGTCCTACGCCCGGCTGATGGCCATCGGCATGGCCTCCGTCGTCCTGGCCATCGTGGCCAACAGGATGGGCGGAACCCTCGGGGTCGTATTGTTAGGGCTTGTAGTGGCCGTACTGTTGCACTCCCTGAACCTCGTGATGGCCATGTTCAGCCCGTCCATCCATTCGCTGCGGCTGCACATGGTCGAGTTCTTCTCAAAATTCTACGAGGGAGGAGGCATGCCATATAAGCCATTCGGGCATGTAGAACGGACTTAATGAACTTACCTTGTCGAGAGCTTCTTTTTACGCTCCAGGATCTTTTTAACCTTCTTCAGCCGGAACAGGTCCTCGCGCTCCCGCTCCTCGATGGTGATGCGGATGTACCTTGCCTGCTTCTTGAGGTCTGGTATGAGTACCTGTTCCAGGGCATTCACCCTCCGGCGGCTCATCTGTATCTCTGAGCCGAGCCGCCTCATGGCCGTCTCCTTCTCGGCCAGGTCCAGAAGGATGTCGACCTCGGCCTCGAACTTTTCGGCCGCCTCGTCGATGCGGCCGCTTGTGCCCACGATGCCATAGCCTCTCTCCAGCACTGTCTTCGAGACGCTCTTCTTCTCGATGACCGGCACGGGCACGCCCATGATGTTCTTGCCCCGGATCTCCAGCGAGAGGCCCTTCCGGGTAGCGAACGAGGCGGACCTCAGCGCGATCGAGTCGTCCACGGCCTCTGCCATCAGCAAAGCATACTGGGCGGCATCCGCAGTAGCCTCCAGCTCAGTCCTGGACTGGGAGAAGGACTCCGCGATCTGGAAGAATTCTCTGATCAGGGCGTCCATCTTCTGGCGCAGGAGGTCCCTGCCCTGCTCGGCCATCTTGATCTGGGCGTTCTTCTTGATAAGCTCCATCCGGGTCGGGTTGACCTGCTCCATGCTAACCCCTCCGATACATGGGGTGATACTTCTTGATGAAGTCGACCTTAATCCTTTTCAGCTCGTCCATGGGCAGGGAGGATAGCAGGTCCCAGGCTATATCGAATGTCCTCTCTATGCTGCGGTCTTCGTCGCCCTGCGAGATGAAGCGCCTCTCGAAGTCGTCGGCGAACTTCAGGTAGACCTTGTCCAGATCCGTGAGCGCCTCCTCGCCCACTATGGCGACCAGCCTCCTCAGGTCTCGCCCATAGGCATAGGACGCGTAGAGCTGGTCGGCCACGTTCCTGTGATCCTCCCGTGTCTTTCCGGCCCCGATGCCGAGGTTCATGAGCCGGGACAGGCAGGGCAGGGAATCGATGGGCGGGTCTGAGCCGCGCCGGAAGAGGTCACGGCTCAATACGATCTGGCCCTCTGTGATATATCCCGTCAGGTCGGGAACAGGATGGGTGATGTCGTCGTCGGGCATGGTCAGGATCGGCACCTGCGTTATCGAGCCTCTCCTGCCCTTGATCCGGCCCGCCCTCTCGTATATGGACGCCAGGTCGGTGTACATGTAGCCGGGGTATCCGCGCCTTCCCGGCACCTCCTCTCTCGCGGTGGAGATCTCTCTCAGCGCCTCGCAGTAGTTGATCATGTCAGTCAATATGACCAGCACGTGGAGATCGTGCTTAAAAGCCAGATGCTCTGCCACCGTCAGCGCGCACCTGGGGGTAGCAATGCGCTCGATGGTGGGGTCGTCCGCCAGGTTCATGAAGAAGATGACCCGCTCGAGGGCCCCCGTCCGCTCGAAATCCCGGGAGAAGAAGGACGCCTCCTTATAGGTAATGCCCATAGCTACGAAGATGACGGCGAAGTTCTCCCCCTCTCCTAGTACTTTGGCCTGCCTGGCGATCTGGGCCGCCAGCTTGCTCGCGGGCAGGCCGGAGCCGGTGAATATGGGGAGCTTCTGGCCCCTGACCAGCGTGTTCAGGCCGTCGATGGCCGAAATGCCTGTCTGGATAAAGTCTGAGGGCTTATCCCTGGCGAACGGGTTAATGGCCATGCCCGAAATGTCAAGGCTTGCCTCCGGTATAATGTCCGGGCCTTCATCCCTCGGCTTTCCGACGCCGTTGAAAACTCGTCCCAGCATGTCCCTGGACACGTCGATGCGCGCGGGCTCGCCGGTGAACGTGACACGTGTCTTTTTATTATCGATCCAGCTCGTGCCCTCGTATACCTGGATTACCGCGAGGTTCTCCGAGACTTCGAGCACCTGGCCGGTCCTTCGCTCGCCGCCGGGGAGCGTGATATCGACGATCTCTCCGTAGGATACTCCTTTGACGTTCTGTACGAAGATCAGCGGGCCGGAGACGTAGCTGACGGTCTCACATTCCTTCGTCGCAAGGCTGATTCCATTCATTTTTCAACCTCCAGGGCGCTTATGTTCTTTTCGACGTCCTGTATGATCCCCTTGATCTTCGCCACGTCCTGTAGATCCTTCATCCTGCCGATCTCCGATTTCAGTGGCAGCCCCATAATCTGCTTGAGAGAGACGCCCCGGTCGATGGCCCGGGCCGCATGCTCGTGGAATGAGATGATGGCCTTGAGCATCCAGAACTGCTTCTCAAGGGGGCAAAACGAGTCTGTGTCGCTGTACGCGCTCTGCTGCAGGAAGTCCTCCCGTAACATGCGCGTCACCTCGAGGATGGCCTTCTCGCCCTCGGGCAGGGCGTCGGGGCCCACGAGCTGGACGATCTCCTGGAGCTCGACCTCTTTCTGGAGCAGGTACATGGTCTTGTTCCGTAGGTCCCGCCACTCTGGGGACACGCTGTTCCGGTACCAGTCCTGGACCGCATCAAGATAAAGCGAGTAGCTCTTGATCCAGTTCACCGACGGGAAGTGCCGCCGGTACGCCAGGCTGGTGTCCAGCGCCCAGAACGTGCCCACGATGCGCAGGGTGTTCTGGGTGATGGGCTCCGAGAAGTCGCCGCCGGGCGGAGAGACCGCACCGACCACGGTGACCGAGCCTATGCGGCTGTCCGAGCCAAGGCACATGGTCCGGCCTGCCCTCTCGTAGAAAGCCGCCAGCCGGGCCGGCAGATACGCGGGGTAGCCTTCCTCTCCCGGCATCTCCTCGAGCCTGCCCGATACCTCCCGCAGCGCCTCACCCCACCGTGATGTCGAGTCCGCCATCAGCGCCACGTCGTATCCCATGTCCCGGAAGTATTCCGCCATCGTTATGCCAGTATAGATGGAGGCCTCCCGGGCCGCCACGGGCATATTGGACGTGTTGGCGATCATGATGGTCCGCTGGATCAGCGGCAGCTTTGTCCGGGGGTCCACGAGCTCGGGGAATTCGGTGAGCACGTCGGTCATCTCGTTGCCGCGCTCGCCGCAGCCTATGTATACGATGATCCGGGCGTCCGACCACTTGGCCAGTGTCTGTTCCGACACGGTCTTTCCAGTGCCGAAGCCCCCCGGTATCATGGCCGTGCCGCCCTTGGTCACCGGGAACATGAGGTCGAAGACGCGCTGGCCGGTGATCAGCGGCAGGCTTGAGTCCAGTTTTTTCTTATAGGGCCGCCCCTTGCGTACAGGCCAGCGCTGGATGAGCTTTATTTCCCTGCCGTCTCCCATCGTGCACACCGTATCCTCGACAGTGAAGTAGCCGCTCCTTATTTCCTTGATCGTGCCGGATACTCCCGGCGGCACCATGACCCGGTGCTCTATGTGGAACTCTTGCACCGTGCCGATGACGTCGCCGGCGGCCACAGTATCGCCCGCCTTCGCCGCGGCCTTAAACTCCCATTTCTTTTGCCTGTCCAGGCCAGGGACGGATATGCCCCTCGAGATGAAGTCGCCGCTTTTAACATAGAGCATGGGCAGCGGCCTCTGGATCCCGTCATAGATGGATGATATCAGGCCCGGCCCCAGTTCGATGCTCAGCGGCATTTCGCTGTTGGATACCCGGTCACCGACCGTCAGGCCGGTGCTGTCCTCGTAGAGCTGTACGACCGCCTCGTCGCCGTCGAGCCGGATGATCTCGCCGCGGAGCTCCTCGTCGCCGACAGAGACCATATCGTACATTTTCGAGCCGGCCAGGTTTCGCGCCACGATGACCGGCCCCGAGATCTTTGATATAGAGCCAACAAGCATAATTATCTCCTCATGACTACGTTGTAGCCGATCGCCTTTCGCAGCAGCCGCTCGATGTAGCTTTTCCTGTCCAGGGCTTTTGACCTGGACGGCATAGGTATGATGATCGGCCGGGAAAGCTTCTCCAGCTTTTCCCTCAGCTTCACGTCCAGTACCGAGAGGTACTCCTCGTTGACCGCGATGATACCAGTGTCGTCCTTTTGCGACAGGAAATTTATGATATTCCGCGCGTCTTCCGGCCCTGAGGCCTCGAACGCATCCACGCCGGCAAGCCGGAACCCGGACGCCGTATCACGGTCAGTCACGACCACGAACTTAAACATAGAACAGCTCCTCCCTTAGCCTTTCTTCAGGTATGTCAGCGGTCTTGCAGCGGGCAATGACGCGGATGTTCGTGACCTCATTATACTTTGCCCAGAAATAGCCGATGGCAATAGCGATGCTCAGGGGGTCCCCGTTAAAGGCGTTCAGGCCCTTCATGATGATCAGCCGGTCCAGCTGCTTTTCAATGCCCGATATCTTCTCCTTTCGCAGATGCTCCTCGGGGATGCCCTCGGCAACATTATACTGGGTATTCTTAAGCCGGTCCAGCACGCTGCTCACGCTTTTGGCCTCGAGCAGGGGGACCATATCCTCCATGCGCAGCCGGGCGCCCCCTTCGATCAGGAGGATCTTCGCCTCCGCCGGCTCGGCCTTATCCCTGGCCATCCGGAGGATGGTCTTAAGATTGACCACGTCGATCTCCGCCTGGAGCATTTTCCGTATGAACTGCTCGTCATACGAACGCCCCCGCGACCAGGCCAGGGCGTTATCATAATAATATTTATCCAGGGCACTTTCGAATATCATAAATCCGTTCTCGCCGGAATATTCGTGGAAATGCCGCATCAGCGGCTTAACGTACTCGATCTTCAGTGTGGCCATCAGGTCTATGACTGCCTTCATGTCCGACTGCTTTATTAATTCGCCCAGGGTCACGTCATCCAGGTCCCCGACCGGCAGGAGGCAGTCGACGATTTCGTCAGCGGTCGTGTGGATGCTTTTTCCCCTGAGGATCGTCTTGATATTCTGGACGTCCCAGCGGCGTAAGAAGATCCTTATGTATTGTTCGGCAGGCGTATCCTCAACGAAGCCGAGTATTTTTTTAAAAGTATTGGTAAAGTTCTTCCTGAGCGCGTACTCCACATGGTAAACGCCCGAATATTTCGTGCCGGCCTCCTGTATCTCATCCTTATACGGGGTCTTTTCAAGCTCGAGGATAAGCGAGTCCATGTCTGGCTTCATGATAAGGTCATCCAGGGCGCCGTGGGTGAGCAGCCGGCTTTTCATGCCCCGGATCCTGGCGTTCGCATATCCATAGTCCATTGCAGGTCACTCCTTTCTACCATAGAGTATCGAAAATATCTCCAGCCTCATGTGACGCCTTGCCTTCTCCAGCCGGGACTCCACCGTATTATATATGACGACCTTCCCGTCCAGGCTGCTCACGTTCAGGCCTCCGGTACAGTGAATGTCCGCGACTACCTCACAGCGTCCGGCAAGGCCTTCCGCTATCTTCGTACACAGGCCTTTGTCCCTCTCATCCACGTGCAGGACCGCCTCGTTCTCACCCAGCGTCTCGAAGGCCTCCTCTGCCATTTTACGGAGACTATCCGCATAATCGGGGCTGTCTCTGAAGGACTCGAGCCGCTCTTTCGCTTGATTGAACGCCTCGTTATAGTGTCCGTGCCGTATGCCTGAGATCTGCTTTCTCGCCTCATTGTTGGCCAGATATGTAAGCTTGTTTCTTTCGAGCGCTACAGCCTTTACGGCGCTATCCATGTGCAGCCTTTTTATCTCTTCAGCCTTAACCCGCGCCCTATTCCTGATCTCGGATGCAGTACGGGCAGACTTTTCCATCAGCTCGGCTATCTTTTCCTCGGCGCTGGCGTCCATGGACTTCATCAGGTTCTCGTAGTCGACCATGCAGATCTCAATCCCTACGGGTTCGGTCGCCCGTCACTTTATCACAAAGAGAATGACCGCCGCTACGACGAAGCCAAGGATGACCATCGTTTCCGGTATGGCCTCAAGTATGATGATGGACCCCGTCGCCTCGGGACGCTCGGCTATCGTCCCGGCACCAGCCGCGCCTATCCTCATCTGTGCTATTCCAGTGGCGATCGCTCCGGCGCTGAATGCAATGGCAGCTCCTATAGGTATTTCCCAGCTTATCATAATTAATATCTCCAAATTATATACTCAATTTTAATGTTTTAAAAAAGAGTTTATAAAGGATATCATGGTCTTTAAAAGATCAAGCAGACAAATTAAGAGAAGGTTATTACCATAAAAAGGATGCCATGAGGCTTATTTTTAAATATATGAATATAAGTTATAAAAAATTTAGATATATAATCACCATTTAAATATGATATAAAACAAATATTTATTTGCTTAAAGTGTACTTATCCCCGAAAAGTTTATCGATTTAAAAAATTAACAATATTTAGAATATATATTTTTGATTGCGCATTTATTATAATAATATGGCTTATGCCGGACGTATACTCGCGCCCGCCGGAACAGCCTTTCCGCTGTACAATTTAGGGAATTAAAAATTTATTGGCCGCGCGGGCGCACGAAGCGGGCGCGCTAAAACTTTCTCATCACTTTAAGTATGCCATCGATGATGGCCTCGGGCTTCGGGGGGCAACCGGGGATCTTCACGTCCACCGGGATGATCTTCTCGACGGGGCCGGCTATTGAATAGTTCTCGTCGTCGATGAACACGCCGCAGGACGTGCCGCAGGCACCCATGGCGATGACTCTTTTTGGCTCGGGCGTCTGGGCATAAACCCTCTCCAGGAAAGGCTTCGTGTGCAGAGGCACGGGGCCGGTAACAAGAAGAATATCGGCGTACCTTGGCGAGGCTACCCACTTGATGCCGAGCCTCTCCAGGTCGTAGCGAGGCCCCATGCACGCTAAAAGCTCGATATCGCAGCCGACGCAGCCGCCGGCGTGCGCGTGGTATATCCAGGGCGATTTCTTGATCGGTCCGCTCATATGAACTTCCTCGGGTGCGTGTCCCACTCCAGGCTGTACTTCCGCCGGCAGTTCACGCATACGGTCAGGTACTTCTCCATATCTTTTTCGATAATGGCGGCGGTCTCCGGCTTCAGGTTCTTCAGCGTCCTTTCCTTCACCACGGCCAGATACTTTTCCGTGGCGGGCATGTACTCGCCGCAGATGCGGCACTTCTGGAGTTTTAGCTGCGTGTCCACGGTCGGCCTCGGCTCCTCGGAGCCCCGGGAGAGGCTGACGCGCTGCGTGTCCGACTCGCCGTCCTTCTTCGGCTCGAGGGTCAGCTCCAGGGCCTTCTCGGGGCACACGTCGGCGCACCGGCCGCAGAAGATACAGCGTAAGCCGTCGATGGAGACGGTCCGCACGCCGTTCGCGTCGGTGAGGCTCGTGGCGCCGCTGGAGCAGCGCTCGTTACAGGCACCGCAGCCCGTGCACAGGTCCGCATTCCGGCGGGGGAGCCAGCGGAAATTGTCCGCGGTAAAGCCGTAGCCCTCCCTGACGGTCACGGGCTTCTGGAAAAAGTTCATGGCCAGCTCGCCGAAGGCTTTCAGCTTCCCTGCCACGCTCATATGACCCCTCCGACATACGACAGGACGTATGGCCCGACGAACGCCCATCCGATGGCCAGCAGCGAGATCAGCGTCGATACCTTGAAGAGCCACTTCGTGGCCTGGTCGATCCGGAAGCGGGCGAACAGGGCGTTCGTGAGTCCGATTGCCCCGCTCACCAGCAGGATGGCCAGGATGAAAATGGCCCAGGACATGAGCCCGGCCGACGGCACCCACAGAAACAGGTCAACGAACATGGCGGACAGCGTGAATAGCATTACGAGCTTGACGGTTTCCAGGACGCCGAGCAGCTTGCCGCTGTACTCGGTGGTCAGCCCGCCGACGATCTCCGACTCCGCCTCGGGGATGTCGAACGGCTTGACGTGCAGCTTCACGAGGATGGCGATGAAAACGGCGATGGCCGCCAGCGGGTTAACCAGCAGGTTAAACCCCATCATATCCCTGACGGACAGAGTATTATAGGTGATGGCGAGGGCAAAGGTGCCCAGGATGAAGGGTATCTCGTTGGCCAGCATCAGCTCAACCTCCCGTACGCCCCCCATGGCCGCAAAGAGCGACGCGCTCGATATGCCGCCCATGATGACGAATAGCGTGACGAAGATCAGCAGATAGAAGATAACGACGAGGCTGAAGCTGTAGTCGAACGCGTTCCCGGCCACTGGAACGAAGAGCGTGACGCTGAGAGCGCATATTAAGGCGAGGACCGGGCCCCAGATGAAAAGCGCGGTGGACGTATGCGGAATGAGGGTCTGTTTCGAGAACAGCTTGACGATATCGTATAACGGCTGCAGGAGCTTGGAATGATTAATATCCTGCCATGCGGCAGGCATCCATAGCAGGGGGCCCCGGCGCGACTGGACGCGGGCAAAGACCTTTCTCAGGTTGAAGGACAGCACTATGCCCACGGCGAAGGCGATGAGAGGGTTGAGCCAGGCCGGATCGATCACTGCCTGCCTCCCAGCGCTCTCATGTCGACGACGCTCTTCCGGTTATTCTTTACGATGGTGACCCGGTCGGTGCAGGAGAAGCAAGGGTCGATGCTCCCGATGATGGCGGGCACGTCGCCCACCCAGCCGCCCTGGATGAGCCGGAGCATGATGTGGGCGGTAAGGAACGTCGGCACGCGGATGCGGACGAAGTCCGGCGTGTTCGTGCCGTTGGACGCCACGTGATAGAGCAGCTCGCCCCGGGGAGGCTCGCTCCTGGCGATGGCCTCACCGCAGGGGAGCTCGGTCACCTTCATGGCCAGCTCCTGTGGCGCAACCTTTATTTTTTCTAGGCACTGCTCGGCGATGTGCATGGACATGAGCACTTCCCGCATCTTGACCTTCATCCTCGCCAGGCTGTCGCAGCCGTTCTCGGTGACGATGTCCCAGTCGACGTCCTCGTAGGCATCGTAGGGCGAATTCTTACGCACGTCGATCCGAAGCCCGCTGCCCCTGGCTGTCGGGCCGACGGCGCCGAGCTTTACGCCGTTCTCGAGCGAGAGCACGCCGACGTTCTTGAGCCTGTCGATGAGCACGTCGTTCGATAGCGCCTGGTCGAAGAATTCGGGCACCGACTTTTTCATGATCTTTAGCTTATTCAGTATGAAATCGGCCTGAGTGGGCGTGATGTCCCTGCGGATGCCGCCCAGCGTGATGAGCCCATGGGTGACCCTCTGGCCGGACACGACCTCCAGGCTGTCCTGCATCTCCTCCCTCACGCGGAGCGAGTGCATCAGCATGGTGCGAAAGCCCGTCAGGTCGCCGATCAGTCCGACAGCCAGCAGGTGGCTCTGGATACGCTCCATCTCGCATAATAATGTCCTCGCGAGCCGCGCCTTTTTCGGGGCCTCGATAGAGGTGATCCCTTCAACCGCATGGGCGAAAGTCAGGGCGTGATGGGCGTTGCAGAAGCCGCAGATGCGCTCGGCGAGGAAAATGTCCTTGTAATAGTCCCGCCGTTCCATCAGCTTGATGACGCTGCGATGGTTGAAGCCCAGCTTCAGGTCCGCCTTCCTGACGACCTCGTCCTCCACGGACATCTTCAGGAAGTTGCTCTCGATGAACGCCGGGTGATAGGGGCCGTACGGGATGGACGTGACCGGCAGGGTCACGATGTTCTCCCGGGGCGTCGTGGCCGGGGGCGCAGCATTGATGCGCTCGGTCTCGTGATCGCCCTCCGGCTGTCCCCCGAGGTACATGTCGTCCCAGTTCAGAGGTAGCCATAGATGCGTCGGGTTCGGGTGGCCCTGGACCTTTACTCCTAAGAATTCGATCAGCTCTCTCTCCGACCAGTCCGCCTGATCGGTGATGGGCGTGACCGACTTCACCACCGGATTCTCCCGGTCCAGGTACGTCCTCAGGATGGTATGCTGGCTGGGAGTCGCCCGGTCGAAGCAGAAGTAGTAGTCTACCTTGATGCCCTGGACGCCCATGTCCACGCCGGAGGCGTATATCATCCTGGCCCCTTTTTCGAGAAGGCCGCTAACTCTGTCGGAGACCTCTTCAGGCCTGATCTCCACGATGCTTACGGGCAGCTTACTTATCCTTCATCCCCCCGAACGGCGTCTTGGGCCCGTACATCTCTTTCGAGTTCAGGTATATCTCGTCAGCGCCGCAGTTAAAGTTCTCGTCCACGTTCCGGTACTCCGGGAACAGCGAGGGGATAATGACCGAGAAGAAGACGTAGAACGAGACTAGCGAGGCTAGCTCTGCGAATAAGAATAATACGATCATGCTCCGGTCGGCGAAAAATAGCGCGCCCAGCACGCTGGCCACCAGGATGAATATGGCGATGATGAAGTATGGCTTCATTATTATTTGATCTCCAGTTTTTCTATGAGCTTATCGACCGGCGCAGTCCGCATGTAGCGCATGCCGAAATCGTCCGGCTTCAGGCCGTACGAGATCGCCAGTAGCTCCGCCAGATGGATGACTGGCACGTCGAAGTTGTACCCGTCCTTCTTTTTTAGTGCGGCTATGGCCCGCTCGAACTGGTCGTAGCACCCGGAGCACACCAGGACCAGGGCGTCCACGTTTTGCGCCTTGATCGCGTCGAACTTCCGCTTTGCCCGGTCGTAGGTGGCAAACTCCCGGTCAGCCAGGTTCGCCTGCAGGCCGCAGCACATGCGCTCAAGGCCGTAGGGCACGACCTCGTCGACGAGCGCCTCGTTCAGCTCGGTGAAGTACCTCACCAGGTGGCCGTCCTGGAAGATGCGCATGTGGCATCCCGGGTGGATGGCGACCCGGATGGGGAGCTTTCTCGCCTCTTTCTTTATGCGGTCTATCCCCACGTCCTCGTACAGGACCTCCAGTAAGTGGCGGACACGCACGTTCGCGTCGTAATGCTTGCCGGCGGATGCCAGATAGTGGTTGACTTCCTCCAGCGCCTTCGGGTCCTCCTGGAGGACCTTATTAGCCTCGTATAGCGTGACGTAGCACCCGTTGCAGGAGACCATGACGTCCCTTCCGGCCTCTTCCGCCTGAAGCAGATTATAGGATGCGAGAGTGAGCCAGACCCGCTTATCGACCGATATCCAGACGCCGGCCCTCGGGCAGCAGGTGGACCTGGTGAGGTACTCGACATCCACGCCCAGCTTTGGCAGCACCTTCATGATGGCCGACTCGGCCCAGGGCATCTTAGTGGGCATGACGCAGCCCAGGAAGTGCGCGTACTTCGGCTTCGCCGCCTGTTTCCCGGCCTCAATGGCCGTTTGCTCGATCATTGAACTTGTACTCCATTTTGTCCAAGTCTAAACCCATCTTCTTGTCTATATCCATCGCCCGGACGATCTTCTGTATGTCGTCCACCGCCTCGTGGTACCGGTGGGCCGTGGGAGGTATCGGGTCGATGTTGGCCTTCTTCCTGGCCTCGATAAGCTCGTCGGTCACCGGATATAGCAGCCCGATGGAGAAGTGCCGGATAAGCTGTGGCTTTACGGAGGACGGCAGCGGTATCTTTACAGGACGTCTCCAGGGATATAGCTCCTTCATTTCCTGATCCTCTCCACGATCTTCATGGCGTCCTCGCGGGAGACGAGCTTGATGGCTTTGGCCGAGCACACCTTGATGCACTCGGGATCGCCGCCACACATGTCGCACTTAGCCATTGCCTTGAGGCCTCTTTGCATTTGCGGTATGGAAATGGGGCATGCCCACATGCACGCCTTGCATCCTATACACAGCATCTTATCTATGGTCACGAAGCCGGTGGCCTCGTCCTTGCTAATGGCGCCCGTGGGGCAGGCGGCCTTGCACATTGGGTCCCTGCAGTGCTGGCAGTAGACCCGGACGAACGTGCCGTTCGGCCCGTCGATGACCTTGCAGAGGGAAAGATCGTAATTGTAGGTCTTATAATTGCGAAAAGAACACGCCGTCATGCACTGCCGGCAGCCGGTGCACAGGTCGGGCTCATGGACGATTACCTCGGTCATAGGGTTTCCTGGAGTATTAAACAATGTTAAATGTCCGTAGTCATATATTTTCTCATGCATGCACCTAATAAGTAAAAAGCGGCGGACATGCCCCCTGTAAAAACCGCGGCGGCACGGACGCACCACGGAGGGCACGGCTAATTATTCACCACGGAGGACACAGAGGGCACGGAGGACTTTTATTTCCTGAAGGGGGCTGACGCCGCGCGGAGCGCTCTTGCTTACCCCTCGGAGACCCCCTGCTTAATAATATTATCAGGAAACCGTGTCGCCGTGGTGTCGCCGGATCAATTTTTAAGGAGCGCCGTGTTCGCCGTGTCGCCGTGGTGAATAATTAACCGTGCCCTCCGTGGTGCCTCCGTGCCGCCGTGGTCATCCCAGCGTGCGGAGTATGATGTCCCGGGCCCGAATTACGTTCTTGTAGTCGTTCAGCTCGATGATCATGCGGTCATGCATCTTTAGCAGATTTAAATCCAGGATACCGTCGCCTGGACAGAGGTGGGAGTCCTTATCGCCCTTGTTATCGTTGACGTGGAGATACGAGATGCCTTCCAGTTTCAGGAATGATACCGGGTCCGGGCAGGTTATGGCGTGGCCCAGGTCGATGGTGACCCCACAGCCGCACCTGCGCCTGAACTTATCGAGCTCTGGGGCGCTGGTGCAGAGGTAAGTAGGCCGGTTAGGCATGTTCTCGATGGACAAAATGATACCCCTGCTTTTGGCGTAGTCTGATGCCTCTCCCAGTACCTGCAGCGCATATTCCATGCACATCTCCCAGATGCGGGGGAAGGGCTTGTGAATGACGCCCGGGTGTGTCGTGACGTGGCTCGCCCCGATGCTGGACGCCATCTCGACGGTCTCGTTAAGCTGCCGCAGCGTCTCCTCCCGGATGCCCCGGTTGACGCTGGCCGGGTTCAGGTCGACCGTCGGCGCATGCATGTACACTTCCAGGCCGTTATTGCCCATGCCCGGGAGTTTATCTTTCCAGAGCCCGAAGCGGGGCCACATGGGGCCCTCGCAGAGTATCTCGATGGCGTTAAAGTGGTCCCTAACCGCCGTCCCGGCCCACGACTCGGGCGGCTGCATGAAAATAGAGAGCGTCGAAAAGCCCAGCCTGATACCTTTCGCTTCTTGCATCAGATTATATTTATGCGCGATACCCTATAACATTGTTGGCGCTGCCGCGGGCACGCCATAACGGACGGCCGGCGGGCAACAGCCCGCCCGTCTAGCGGGTTAAGCATTTTATTCTATACGTCGAGCATTTCTTGTGCGAGCGCGAACTACGCTTTTACTGGCCTCCATCGTCCTCCTGTCCGTGCTTCTGGCCGGCTGTACGGGCGGCCTGGGCACGAGCACGGCGCCTCCGGCGAACGCTTCCCGGGACCTTTATTTGAACGAGTTTCACCTCGGGTACGGCCACCATATCGCGGCAAGGGACCTGTTTAATAATGCCACCTACCTCTGGGACCTGGATGACTATACGAACGCTTCCGCTTACATGTACAGGGCGGAAGACGAGTACGCCCAGGCCGAAGACCATTATGATAGCATGTTATCATACGCCGGGGACGACAGCGAGCGCGCCTTCGCCGAGGGCATGAAAGACACCGCTGCAGGCATGGATTCAGCGGCGTCGAAATACCTGATGTCCATCGACTCGGCCACGGCGGGCGATGATAGCGGCGCCCTCACGTACTTCAGCGAGGGGCAGGCTTTCGTCGATTCGAGCATGGAGTCGCTCAACAAATCACTCGAGATCATGCCCGCGTGGCTCGAGGGATGACCGCGGCGGCACGGAGGCACCACGGAGGGCACGGTTAATTATTCACCACGGCGACACGGCGAACACGGCGCTTCTTTTATGATCGGCACGGCGGATGCACGGCGACACGGCTTCCTGATAAGCGACACGGTTTCCTGATAATATTATTAAGCAAGGGGGTCTCCGAGGGGTAAGCAAGGGCGCTCCGCGCGGCGTCAGCCCCCCCCCTTCAGGAAATAAAAGTCCTCCGTGCCCTCCGTGC
>NZ_DATJPM010000023.1 GCF_035506375.1 Methanocella sp. | reverse complement strand
CAAGTAGTAACCGCAAACCCGGCATATTCATTATGTGGTTTAACATGCTGTTTTGGAGTCTTTGGAATTCTTGCTTTAATTATCATTGTTATTTTAATATTTATGGCCTTTTATCTAGGTATAATTTGGCGTATTTTCGATGCTCTGGGTATTTACATAAAAAAGAATAGATAAACGTTTAATACTGACATTATTAATTAAGTTTGACTCCAACTATTATCAAATTTGAGTCGTCTACCCTTTTGTCTAGTCATATGAGTCTTGAGGCGGGCAGCCTGTCATGTGAAATATTTTATGTATATGAGCGCCAGGATGACTAAGGCGCTGACGACGATTAAAATGGCATCATAGTTCGTTGTTTTCTGGATCTGCCTGTATTTAGGCTTATCGAACTCTAGCTTAATTGAGAGCGCCGTGAAAGCCACCAGAGTGATCGCCGTAGGCAGATCAAGCGTGGTCTGGATCGCGTAGGCGGTCTGCTTATCGATAAGTCCGTTCGACGTCATCGTAGCCAGGACGATTATCGCCACATATACGACGAGCAGCCCTGCGGCGATCTGTCTCACGAGCTCAACGTTCCGCCTGGTTAGATTTATATTACCACCGATATTAAAATAACCAGTTCTGTTTTTATATATTGCTTATCAATAAATTGGATTCTTCTGCTTTGTGGCGGATAAAACGCCGCATAAAACGCCGGCCTTCGTATTTTCATTTGAAAAAATATTTTTCCGCCCTCACCGTTTCATTATTGGCGGGGACCATGGATCGCAGAGCAAAAGCCCTATTTATCGTCTTACTATTCCTGATATCGGCGTCATTGCCGGCCATTTCACAGCAAGTTCCGGCCTCCAGGCAGGCGTCGAAGGTAGTCTTTTTAGAGCACTATATGTCCGCGAACGGTACCATTATTCAGGGCGAAGCGCCATTCAGGTCCGTGAACTTTCCCACGTACTGGTACAACGAGAACACAAAACAGATAAACGGCAAGGTCGATTTCCCCATCAATACTTCGCTGAAGATGGTCTTCGGCGATGTACTTACGCTGCAGGGCAATTTTGGTGAAGGAACGGGTAATAAGCTCTATGGCGTGTACTCGTTTCCCGTGAATGCCGACCAGGCCTATATCTATGGTATCGATATGGATGGTAACGTCGTCATGCGGCTTAACCAGCGGGCTATCATTCTGAAGCCCGGCGATTCCTATTCTTATTCCGAGAATGAGACGCTAAAAGACCATGGAGCTACCATCGAAGTCGAGTATAACCACACGTACATGAACCATGGGTATATCGATAAGAATAATATTCTCCAGTCACCCTGATCTG
Source organism: Methanocella sp. (assembly GCF_035506375.1). NCBI lineage: Archaea > Methanobacteriati > Methanobacteriota > Methanomicrobia > Methanocellales > Methanocellaceae > Methanocella > Methanocella sp. Next base: position 31,134 of record NZ_DATJPM010000023.1, on the reverse strand, counting down.
TTCAGTTATATTAATGGCATTGTCGCAGATAAGATTTTTCTAGAATCAGGGCCCTATTGCCCATAATGAAAAAAAGACCGGCCGAACTATTTTTACCCATGTCCCGGGATGAAATGAAAAATCTCGGCTGGGAACAATGCGACGTCATCATCGTTAGCGGAGACGCTTACGTCGACCATCCTGCCTTTGGATCGGCCCTCATCGGCCGGGTGCTGGAGGATGCGGGCTTTCGCGTAGGAATGATCGCGATACCCGACTATACGGATAAAAAGTCCTTTGATGTCCTGGGAGAGCCCCGGCTCTGCTTCTGTGTTTCGTCCGGCAACGTGGACTCGATGGTCAATAATTACACTGCTAATAAGCGTATCCGCACGGAAGACGACTATGCTCCAGGGGGCAAAGGCGGCCTCCGGCCGGACCGCGCCGTCCTCGTCTACTGTAACCGTATCCGCGAGACCTTTAAGACGAAGCCCATTATCATCGGCGGCATCGAAGCCAGCCTGCGCCGCTTCGCCCACTACGATTACTGGGACGATAAGGTGAGACAGTCGATCCTTGCAGACGCTCCCGCCGACCTTTTAGTCTATGGCATGGCTGAAAAGCCGATCATAGAAGTGATAAGCGAGCTCAACGATGGCAAAGATATCGGAGATATAAAAGGCATCCGGGGCACGTCCACGAAGACCCGGGGGCTGGATATCGAAAGTTTTGTGGAGCTTCCAGATTATAAAAACGTCTCGTCCGATAAAAGGGCCTATGCCCTTGCGTTCAAGGCGTATTCTGACGAGCAGGACCCGTTCTACGGCCGTGTCGTCGTGCAGCGCCACCCTAAAACGATCATCGTCCAGAACCCGCCTCCGATGCCTATGACGATGGCAGAGCTCGACCACGTCTATGGCCTGCCATATACCCGCCGGCCCCATCCTTCCTATAAAGAAGAGATCCCCGCGCTGCGCACGGTACGCTTTTCGATAACCAGTCACAGGGGCTGTTTCGGCGGCTGTGCATTCTGCGCCATCACGAACCACCAGGGGCGCATCGTCCAGAGCCGCAGTAAGGAGTCCATATTAGAAGAGGTAAGAAAGCTTGTGAAGATGCCCGAATTCAAGGGCACCATCACCGACATCGGCGGCCCGACGGCGGACATGTACATGCTGGGCTGCGAGAAGCAGGCGAAATACGGGGCCTGCCAGGATAAGCTCTGCCTGTACCCTCAGGCCTGCCCCAGCCTGAATAAGGACCATGGCAGGCTGATTGATTTATTAAAAGCCGTTGAAGCGGTGCCGGGAGTTAAGAACGTGTTCATAGGCTCCGGCATACGCTATGACCTGGCCATGCAGGACGAGGCATACCTCTACCATATCTGCGAGAATAATATCAGCGGTCAGCTAAAAGTGGCACCGGAGCACGTCTCTAAAGCAGTTACGGACGCCATGTGTAAGCCGTCCATCGAAAAGTACGAGCGTTTCGTGAAAAGGTATAAAGAGATAAACCAGGAGCTCGGCAAGGAGCAATATATCATACCCTATTTTATTTCTGGCCATCCCGGCTGTACGCTTAAGGACGCCGTCCAGCTCGCCGAGTACGTGCGGGACATGGGCTACTACGTCGAGCAGGTCCAGGATTTCACGCCGACGCCCTCGACGCTCTCCACCTGTATGTATTATACCGGCTATAACCCGTATACAGAAAAGGAGGTTTACGTCCCGAAGAGTGTCGAAGAGCGAAAAATGCAGCGGGCGCTATTACAGTATAAAGACCCGGATAATTACGATCTGGTAAAAAAGGCGCTGCTTAAGGCTGGCAGAAAAGATCTGATAGGTTATGGGCCGAAATGCCTGATAACGCCGGCAAGGCCCTACAGCCGGCGAAGATAAAGCTAATTACACGCAACATGAGTGCCCGTCAGATTATAGATCTGCTCACGATTTCGCCGGAACAATAAAATGCGATAGATGAACGGCTTCGCGAGCTGGTATTTGAACGTGCCGAACTTGCTATAATAGATCGTTGTGAGCATCAGCGCAGCCATGTAGTTCCGCCTTTTTCGCTCGTTTTCGCTTGAATCTTCGAGCCGTGTATAATGTATGGCGCAGGACGGGGGCATTTGTGAGCGCATATGCTCTATACCGCCAAAAATGGTCGAGGGCATGTTCACACAGGCGGCCGGCTTGGCAAAGTGGGCCTGGCAAATGTTATCCTCCAGGAAAAGGCAATCTCTGCCGTCACGGCGTAAATACGGCAATGCGAGCGTATTTTCAACTTTCGCGATCTCGACGCAATACTCGTTAAAAAACTTATCCGGTTCCATGTCGAGAAACTCGCTGAGCCTGAAAATATCATCAAGGGTCAGGGGTATGTCCCGGTCCTTGCAGCAGGCGCCGCATCTCTTGCATTCAAAGCGCCTTTCCTGCATGCCAGGCTGTTGTCCTGTCGAGCGCATAAGGTCATCCTGTGTAAAAATGGTTCTTATCGGCAAGGTAACGTAGTTTGTCTGTAAAAAACGACGATAAAAATATAAATTACGATATTTATAACAGCTTATTTGCTCATCGGGTGCGTATGTGCATACATGTCCTTGAGCTCGTCCACGCTATAATGGGTATATATCTGGGTCGTATTCAGTGATGTATGGCCAAGTAGCTTCTGGATGGCCACGACGTTTCCCCCATTCTGGAGCATGTGCGTGGCAAAGCTATGCCTGAGCTTATGGGGCGTTACTTTCTTATTAATGCCTGCCTGTGCGGCCAGAGTTTTAATATCCCGCTCCACGGTTCGGACGTTCAGGTTGAACAGCTTCTGATCGTCAGTCAAGCCCTCGCAATAAGCCTCGAGCTGCGCCTTCAGCGTGTCCGGCAGGAGCACGACCCGCTCCTTAGCGCCTTTTCCGAAGACTTTGATAGTATTCCTGCCCAGGTCGATATCCTGCTTCTTAATGTTCACGAGTTCAGACACTCGCACGCCAGTCGCATAGAGCATTTTTACGATAAGGCTATCCCTGGGGCTGACTGCCGTTTTTATCAGGGCCTGCATTTCATCCTGTGTCAGGTATACGGGAGCTTTTTTATCTATCTTGACCGCGTTGATGCCTTTAGCTGGGTTCGACGTGGTATACTCGTTCTCGCTAAGGAACGAATAGAACGATTTGATGATGCTCATGATATTCGACACGTAGGCTTTGGACCGTTCCTCTTCGAACATCAAATGATTCAAATACCGGATGATCTCATGCCGGTTCACTTTATCTAAGGGCTTGCCGCAAAATTCCTGGAAGTTGCGAAGGATCAGCCCATATTGTTTTATCGTGTTAGAGCTGGAAGACAATCGTTTCTCGTCCAGGAATATTTCTATATGGTCCATCGGTCCCCACCAGAAAGTTCATTCATTTATCGGTTATATGATTACTAACTAAGGCTTCATATTATAAGCCTCTTTTGGTGAATATATTTGGGTTTAACATGTCGATAAATAAGTATTTATCGACACGACCCTCGATTTTTGTATTTAACCATGAGTTCATGTGGGTCAGTTTTCCCAAGGACTATATTATGACAATAATTTGTAAATAAGTTTACGATTTTTCATGTTACCGGCTAAATAATGTATACAATTTATTGTATACTTTTTTATTGGTATTTATTTTGAAACAATCTAGGGTATTTCATTAACAAGTATTATTATAATATTTTAAACATATAGTGGTAAATATAATGAAAATTTAACTTTATATATTACTTGTAGTTATTAAACATTTAATAACAATTTATTATTATTTTATTATTTATAAATATTTTGTTTTTTATTTAAGACTTTATTACAATATAGTATAATTTATTAGCCCTTGGATTTTGAGATAAAGATATATCTTATACCGCCACTTATGATAGTATATATTACCTTATCCAAAGAAAAAGCAGGCATAACTATGCTATCCGATGCGGAGATCAAAAAAACGAAATACCTTCTTAGCCTTCGTGAAAACTACTACAATGAGGGCATCCGCAGCATGGACTTATCGGGCGTGGACCTCAGCGGCGTCGACCTTCATGGAATGCAGATAATCGGCGTGAACTTTGATAAGGCAATACTCGACAATGCTAATCTCTATGATTCGCAGCTCGTCGGCTGCCGGTTTAACGGCACGAGCTTCCGCAGGGCCATCATGCGAAAATCGGATATTATCGACTGTACTTTTAATGAAGCCTCGCTATCCCAGGCGGACCTGAGCGAGTCGAAGCTGTATAAGCTGGAGTTTACGGGTTGCGACCTGCACCTTATCAAGCTTATCATGGCGAAGATCATCGATTGTACATTCCGCGAATGCAATATGCTTAGCGCGAACATTTCCACGGCGAGCATTACCGGGGCCGTTATTGAAAACTGCGACCTGCAGCACATGAATGGCGAACGCTCATTCATCACGAATACGACGTTCAATACTGTGAAGATGAATCACGCTTCGTTGAACTATGCCGTTATTTACGATAATAAATTCCAGGACGTATCTACCGACGATATGCTTCTGGTCGAAACCAGGCTGGACGAGGATAGTCTCTTATTTAGAAAAGCGAGAACTGTGGACCTGAAAAATATATCAAAATAATATTATTATAAATAATTTTCTATAGTTTTATCAGTTTTTCTATAAATGAAAAACTCTTTAACCGATATGTGAATAAACAATAGCGATGAAAAAGCTCGGCTGGAAGCTCCGTATCGGCCTGATCTTCGTGGCCGTATCCGTTGTTCTCTATATCGTACATTATCTTATCTTTCAAAACTTTTATTTCCTGTCGGAATACACGCTTTTCTACTTTGCCTGGCTGCCCATTGAAGTCCTGGTCGTCACGCTGGTCCTGGACCAGCTTCTGGAAATGCGCGACCTGCAGGAGCGAATGGAAAAGCTGAACATGGTAATCGGCGTATTTTTCAGCGAAAGCGGCACGTTCCTGCTCCATGAGCTTTCTGGTAGTGACCCGGATATCGAGAATATACGTCAGGATCTTGTCGTCGGGCAAAAGTGGACTGACAGGCAGTTCGACGAGGCCAGCCAGCGCATAAAACAGCATCCGCATCACGTCGATATTAATCAGATAGACCTGGAAAAGCTTAAAAATTTCCTGGTCAGTAAACGGGAATTTTCAGTCCGCTTACTGGAAAATCCCGTCATTTTAGAGCACGAATCGTTCACGGAGCTGCTTATGGCCGTATTTCACCTGACGGAGGAGCTGGAGTTCAGGAAAAATCTCAAGTCCCTGCCGGATAGCGATCTTAACCATATCAAAGGCGACATCGAGCGGGTATATGCCCGACTGATCGGCACCTGGCTGGATTACATGAAATACATGAAGAAGTGGTACCCGTATCTCTACTCATTGTCCATGAGAACGAACCCGTTCGACTTCAATTCATCGCCCATCGTCACTCCGTAGCGTTATTTCCGGCGATCCAGTCCTGAATACCGCCCTTATAATCGGATAGGTTCCGGAAGCCTTTTTTCCAGAATATGTTAGCGGCGTCGGCGCTCGCGTCGCACATGAAGCCGCTACAGTATATGATGATCTCGTCGTTCTTATCCAGGGTTTCGCACCGTCTTTCAACTTCATACACCGGCATAGAAATGGCGCCAGGTATATGCATTTTCTTATAGTCCTCTTCGTCCCTTGCATCGATCAGTATAAACGGTCCAGGATCATTCATCCGGTTTTTCATCTCTTCAGTGCCGAGTATTTTTATTCGTTCGCTTGCCATGTTTTATCAATTATAGTTTTATACAGCCGCTATTAAAAACTTTATTTACGCCGAAATCACAACCGTTTTATAATCTTTTCGCCCTTCTTTTTATATATAAAATAAAGATAAACCGTAAAAAAGTTATATCGATGGATAATTGGTGGTTAAATGAAAAGCGACTATGACGTCATCGTCGTCGGCGCAGGGCCTGCCGGCTCGGTCGCGGCGGCAACGGCCGCAAGGCAGGGCCTCGATGTACTGCTTATCGAGAAAAGGCAGGAGATAGGGGAACCGGTGCGCTGTGCCGAAGGCATGATCAAGTCTGGCCTGGACAGGTTTGTCGAGTACGACCCGAAATGGGTATGCGCCAGGATTAATAGTGGCCGTATTTATGCGCCGAATGGAAAGTCATTATACTTCCATCAGCTGGATACCGCCGGTTATGTGATAGACCGTAATGTCTTCGACAGGTCTCTGGCAAAGGCGGCGGCCGACGAGGGCTCGGAAGTCCAGGTAAAAACGCAGGCCACGGGGCTTATCATCGAAAACGGAATCGTAAAAGGCATTAACGGCATCTGCATGGGACGGAATTTTGAAGCCCGGGCCAAGGTCGTCATCGGCGCGGACGGCATAGAATCGAAGATCGGCCGCTGGGCCGGTCTTCTAGAGCCTCTAAGGCTAAAGGATGTCGAATCCTGCGCGGAGTTCGTCGTCGCAGGCATAGACATCGATCCCGAGTGCCTGGAATTCTACATCGGTAATAGAATCTCTCCGGGAGGCTATGTCTGGATATTCCCCAAAGGAAAGAACGAAGCCAACATCGGCCTCGGTATGCTGGCCGACCGTTACAATGGCATCCACCCCATCGACTACCTCAAAAAGTATGTCGATTCGCGCTTCCCTGAAGGCCGGATAATTCAGTCAATTTCCGGGGCCGTACCGGTCTGCGACCTGTCTTATCGCCTATCGACCGCCGGGCTGATGCTTGCCGGCGACGGCGGCAGGCTCGTCGACCCTCTACTCGGGGCCGGCATTATGAACGCCATGGTCAGCGGACGATTGGCGGGAAATATCGCGGCCAATGCAATAAAGGGCGGAGACGTATCGGCAAAAGCATTGGAGCGTTACGATATGGGGATTCACTCGTCGATCGGTAAGGCTATTCGACGTAATTATCACGTAAAAGAATTTATCGTTAACTGCAGCGACTGGCAGATAAATCTGGTCATCGCCGCCATAAAGAAGCTGAGAGTCGAGGACATTCCCATATCCGAGCTCTTTATCGAGGTCACGACGTCGGGCCTGCCCCTGCTAAAGGTCGCCCGTATGGTCGTTTAAATTCGTTTAAATATTTCTGCTGTGTTGAATATGCCTTTTTAAGTCTCGGAGTGTACGGAGTCACTATTTTTCACCACAAAGACACGATGGCACAAAGGCTCACAAAGACTTTTTTATAATTAAGATACAAAGGACACAGAGCCCGCTTTTTGAACTTTTAAGATACAAAGGATATGAAGGCACGATGGCAAAAAGTGCTCTTGTTCATTCCACTGTGTCTTTGTATCCTTCGTGCCCTTATCGCCAATGAACCGGCTTTGTGTACTTTGTAACTTAATCTAAAAAGAAAACTTTGTGAGCCTTTGTGCCATCGTGCCTTTGTAGTGAAAAATAGTGCCCTCCGTGCCCTTAAAAAACTTAAAATACGGTAGCAATTCAACACAGTAAAAATTTCTTAATAGCGATATTACGGCGGCGAGGCCCATGAGCACGATTACCATGATGATATAGCGGTTCTTATAAGAATCCTGGCCCTCGTCCTTTATTACTTCTGTTATGGCTGGCCTCTCCGAAATGAATACTAGCTACCGCCATATTATACTATCGTTCGAGTGGAAAAATGAGGTTGCAATTAGCTTTTTTATGTTTGAGAGAATAATAAAATATGGATGAGCGATATGCCCACGAAGAAAGAAACATCGGAAAAAGATCAATTGATCGGAAATGCCATGAAAATGGGCGATCTGGTCGGCTACCAGGCCGGCTCGGTCGTCAGCCGCGAGGTCATCAATAAGAAGACCGGTACTGTGACCATTTTTGCCTTTGACAAGGGAGAAGGGCTGAGCACACATTCGGCCCCTTTCGACGCGATGCTCGTTGATGTGGACGGCGAGGTGGAAATTACTATCGACGATAAGCCCAACCACCTAAAAGCCGGAGATATGATCATCATGCCAGCGGGCCATCCGCATGCCGTTAAAGCGCTGACGAAATTCAAGATGCTGCTGATAATGATCCGTTCCAAAGAATAAAAATATAGTTATTTTTTCTTTTGTTCCTTTGTCTCGCCTTTTTCTCTTCGCGTCTTATTGACGGTCGCCGCCGCTATGCGCTTTGCCGTTTCTTCCGACCGCCCTTCCGTTACCTCCTCGGACTTCTTGATATGCTCATACTGGCGTTCCCGCTTCGGGGTCCATTCGTTCGTCGGCATCTGTTTTTCACCGTACATATTTTGATGCGCAGTAATTAAAGGAGTTCTGTCGTTATTGGCGGATAACGCTATTATAATATTATATGACGACCATATTCTATCTGATGCCTATGGACATTAACGTTGAGCAGGAGATCCAGAAGTATAAAAAAATGGTAGAAGCAAATCCCAACGACCAGGAAGCCCGGATGATGCTAGGCATGGCCTACGGTGCCTATGGCCAGTATGAGGAAGCCGTGAAGGAGCTAAAGGAAGCCGTGAGACTGAAGCCGGAGCATGCTGAGGCGCATTTTGACCTGGCGCTGGCATACCACATGGTCGACCTTCTCGACGATGCCATCAAAGAGTACCGCGAGACCTTACGATTAAAGCCCGACTACCTGGATGCACAGCTCAACATGGCGAACGCGTACCTGCAGATGGGCGATGCCGATGACGCGCTCGGCCTGTTCAAGGACATCATCGCGAAGAACCCCGATTCGGCCGAAGTCTACGCCAGCTTTGGCATCGCGCTGGCATCCGCCGGGTATCCGGACGATGCCATCGAGACCTTTAATAAGGCCATCGCCAAAGACCCCCAATCCTTTGATGCACACCTTTTCCTCGCCGGGGCCTACATGGATAAAGGCGAGCTTAACGACGCCATAAAGGAATACCGTATCGCGGCGACACTGTCACCGCACGATGCCTCAGTATTTTACAACTGGGGATTCGCGCTGTCGGAAAAAGGCCTGACCATGGACGCCATTGAAAAGTACAAGATCGCAGTATCGCTCGACCCGGGATTTATTGAGGCCCGCTATAACCTGGGCTCGCTGCTTGCTCGTCAGAACCGGCTAGACGAGGCCATCGTCGAGTTAAAAGAGACAATAAAGGCAGACCCGTCCTTCGCCGACGCACATAACCTCCTGGGCGTCATATACACGGCCAAAGGATTTACAAAAGCCGCCGTCAAAGAGCTCGAGGAAGCCGTAAAGCTCGACCCCGACTTCGCGGTGGCGTATAATAACCTGGGCATGCTCTACTATGGCGAGGAGCAATGGGACGACGCGATCGAGGCGTTCGAGCAGGCCCTGAAGATAGACCCGGGCTACTTCGAGGCGCAGAATAACCTGAAGAACGCGCAGGCGAAGAAGTCGAACCCGGCTTAATTCGTATTATCCGCCGAACGGGGCGACGTATTTCGTCCTGTTCTCGTTTTCCTTATCCTTTTTCTTTTTCCGGTGCTGCTCCTTTTTCACCTGTTTAACCATGTATAAATTGTCTTTCATATATATCAGGACCGCTTAAGTTACAGTTTATCATGGTTAAATATATCTTTTCTTATACCTATTCTGGACAATATGCCGATGAAACGCGTTTGTGTCTTTTGCGGGTCCAGCCCCGGGTCAAGGCCCGAGTTTACGGCGAAAGCGGGCGAACTCGGCCGTGTGCTGGCCGGGAACGGGATAGGCCTGGTCTATGGCGGCGCAAAGATCGGCATGATGGGCGCCGTTGCATCGGCCGCCCTGGAAGCGAATGGCGAGGTCATCGGCATCATTCCCCGGGACCTTGTGAATAAGGAAATCGCCTTTACCAGAATTTCAGACCTGCGTGTCGTTAATTCCATGCACGAGCGAAAAGCGCTCATGGCGGAGCTTTCGGACGGCTTTATTGCGCTCCCCGGCGGCCTGGGGACGATCGAGGAGTTCTTCGAGATACTCACCTGGGCCCAGCTTGGCATTCACAAGAAGCCCTGTGGTTTGCTGAACGTATGCGGCTATTACGATAAAATGATCGAGTTCTTTGACCAGGCTGTGCAGGAGCAGTTCATCAACCCGTCCGCACGCTCGCTTGTCCTGGTGGACGAGAGCCCCCCGGCGCTATTAAAAAAGTTCCAGGATTACCGGCCGCCGAAGATCGATAAGGCTGCCTGGGCGCTGGCTTTGGAAAATCATAATATGTCGAAGACTTAGACGATCCCCATTTTTGAAAGGGTGTCCAGTAGGAATGCTTTGAATTTGCCCATGTCCTCGACGGTGTTGAAGCCCCCGTTGGCCCAATTATCCTTTCCGCCCCCCTTGCCGTTGAAGGCTGCGAGATGCTCTTTCAGGATTTTGCCACAGCTCACGTCGAACTTGCCGCTATGGGCAAATAGAAGGCGCTTATCGGGAATCGACTCCAGGATGACGACGTAATTTCCAGCGTCGATAAGGTATTTACCCAGCGTGCCGATATCGCCGAAGCTCTTATCGCCATAAGACCTGGCAATGACCTTAGAAGAGGACGACGCAGCGATCTCTTTTGCGTCTGCCTTCAGCATCTTATCCTTTATCTCTACGAGCTCTTTCTGGGCGTTACGTAGCTGGGCCGCCAGCGCTTCCGTCTTACCGAGCACTTCGCTTTCGGACATGCGATACAGGTGCACCAGGCCGGTGACGATGTCTTGCTTGAACTGGTAGTCATTCAGAGCACGCCGCCCACATTTGAAATAGACCCGGGTCTCGTTGCCCCTCTTCTCAGTCTTTACGATCTTAATGATGCCGATCTCGCCCGTTCTCCGGACATGGGTGCCACAGCACGGCGATCTATCAATTGTCTGGATCTCCACTATGCGCACTTCACCTTCCTTCGGCGGGGCCTTACGCAGCGCCATTTCGCTGGCCGCCCCGGGCGTGACCACGCTGATCACTATCGGGAGGTCTTTATAGATATAGGAGTTGGCCTCGTCCTCGACTTTTGTTATCATCTGCGGCGGCATCTCGGGCATTGCGACGTCGATTGATAGCTCATCCATGCCCATGTGCAGGCTCGAGGTCTTGCACCGGTATAGCCTGAATAGTACGGCCGATAGCAGGTGCTGGCCGCTGTGCTGCTGCATGAGGTCGAAACGCCGCTCGAAATCTATTGCACATGAGACTGTCTTATGCTCCGGCGTTTTTCTCAGAACGTGGATGACGTGCCCATCCTTCTCGAAAATATCCTCGATCGGGATGCCGTCTATGGTGCCGCGGTCCGACGGCTGGCCGCCGCCTCCGGGATAGAATGCCGTTTCCGATAATAAGACGTGGAATATGCCGTCAGCCGGCTCGATACTGACGATTTCCGCCGACCAGTCCGTGGTGTAGGGTGAATCACAATAAAGTCGATGCTCCATAAGGCCGCCTCGAAGCTATTATGCCCTCAACCAATATTGAATTTATGCCCGACGATGTAATTCGGATTCTTCAGCATTTTCGGTTGTGTTTACAATATTATCGCTAGTCGTTGTTTTCGCTTTTCACTGGATAGTTCGGTTTTATCTTCGCGACTCACGTAAAGCCCTCGGTTTTTGTCTTCGTGTTTAAAAACCGAGTGATGTACGTGAGTCACAAAGACGAGAAACAAATCAGTGAACGATATTAATTGAGGGAGATTATTGTTATCCCAAACATGGATAAGTTAAAATTAAATTAGAATACTGAGTTGGTATCCTTGAACTGCCAGGTTTCGACGACCGTCGAGCTGCCGATCTTCCAGCGATCCTCGTTAAATGTCAGCGGTACGAGGCTGTTCAGCGGGTGCTCCTTCTGGATGAACTTCAATTGCCGGTAATCGACGGGGATGTTCATGACCTCCGAGTCGACTTCCACGAGGGCGAATACTTCGTTCCTGAACGGGTTCCAGTGCTTACTGAAGCCTTTTAGCTTGCCAATGATCATGGGCATCTCTATCATCTCGCTCATCAAACGCCTCCTTAGGGTTGCCCTCCCTCAATAATTGATTTGGCTTTAACCGATAATAAAGTTTACGACTTAATGTAAGCTATAGTAAATATTTGACGATTATGCGTTAAAACCAATAAAAAACCGTATAAGTATTAACAATTTGTTCCTTAAAGGATAGTTATATTACAGCCATATTTAAGTATGGCGATAAACTGTTTTATCGATAAGAATTATATCCTGATTTTACTAATATGGCTGCAATTAACATGAATGGCAAGAATAGAAAAGACATCAGGCCCGGCCTGGAGGTCGATATCGTACTCAAGCAAGACCAGAGGACCGGTAAAAGGACCAGGGGCATCGTTAAAGAGATCCTGACAAACTCCTCTTTTCATCCTCACGGCATTAAGGTCCGGCTCACGAACGGCCAAGTAGGCCGCGTCCAGGAGATCATCAGCCCGCAGGGATAAAATTATTTGAGGCATCCTTTTTAAATAGATTATTGGCCAGGCGTATCCAGTGTAAATTCTCGTACTCCAGCAGACTTAAATATTGGGATATACCTATACATATTTTGGGTTTGGATTGGAGTAATTGATGAGTAAATCTCGTCTCTATCCGTTGATTAATTAGCGAAGGCCGTATAAAATTTCGATATGAGAGCCTCTATTTACATTCCTGCCGGACAATTTCCGGCTTACTCCTTCGGCAAATACGCCCCCATCGGGGACGACCCAAGTAAAAAAGCGAAGCGGCACATGCGCCGGTTCGGCATCTGAGCATGGTTCCGCATGATAAAACGGGGATGGGAATAAACATGACTATGGATTCAGTTGTGCAGGAAGCACTGAAATACACGGAAATGGAACGTGAGTACCGTAACGATAAGGGAGAGAACACCACAGGCAACGACTTTGAGGATTTCGGCCTCCCCCAGATCAAGATCGTAGGATGCGGCGGTGCCGGAAATAACACTATCAACCGATTATTCAACATCGGCGTCGGCGGCGTCGAGACCATCGCCGTGAACACCGATAAGCAGGGCCTTGACATGATCAAGGCTGATAAGAAGATCCTCGTGGGCAAGTCCCTGACCAGGGGCCTGGGCGCAGGCGGCTTCCCCGAGATAGGCAAGAGGGCGGCCGAGCTGGCGAGAAGCACGTTACAGGAGGTCTTAAAGGACGCCGACTTAGTATTCGTTACCGCGGGCATGGGCGGCGGAACGGGCACCGGGACGGCGCCGGTCGTCGCCTCGGTCGCAAAGGAGATGGGCGCGATCGTGGTCGGCATGGTCTCCACGCCGTTCAAGGTAGAACGAGCCAGGCTGGTCAAGGCTGAAGAGGGTATCGCCGACCTTAGATCCGCTGCGGACACGGTTATCGTGCTCGACAACAACCGGCTGCTGGAATATGTCCCGAACCTCCCCCTGGAACAGTCGTTCTCGGTCATGGACCAGCTGATATCCGAAACTGTCAAGGGCATATCCGAGACGATCACGAAACCGTCGTTGATCAACCTGGACTTCGCCGATGTGAAGGCCGTCATGAACGGAGGCGGCGTCGCCGTGATGCTCGTGGGCGAGGCAAAGAGCCAGGATAAGTCGGAGAGCGTCGTAAGGAACGCGCTGAACCACCCGCTGCTCGATGTCGACTGCCGCGGCGCCACCGGCGCTCTGGTGCATATCACCGGCGGCCCGGACCTGACGCTGAGCGATGCCACGAACATCGCAGAGTCATTAACGTATGAGATGGATTCCCACGCTAATGTTATCTGGGGCGCAAGGGTCCAGAAGGATTACGAGGGGAAGGTAAGGGTTATGGCCATCATGACCGGCGTCAACTCGCCGCAGATCATGGGCAAGGGCCAGAAGACCCGTGCCGCAACCGATGATGACAGCGACCCCGCCGGCAAACTGAACATGCGTGGCGGCTCGAAAGTTTCCGGGTCCATCATCGACGTTATAAAGTGAAGCGGCCTACGCTTCACAATATTTTTTTGGTTCTTTTGTGTTTTTTGGATGATAAGTTTTTGTTTGAGTCTCTGTGCGTCTTAAAGCAAAAAAAGTTGATAAATTTACCCCTTTTATTTGCCAGGCTGATAATCCTTGAGTCGGTTATAGCGGGCGATCACTATCTGTTTAAAATCTTCGGGCCAGTTCTGGATGAGCGCGGCCAGGTCTTTATCTCCCAGATATTCTATCCAGGAAGCCACCCACAGGCCTTCGTTACCCGTAAAGGCATCGAGATTATCCACCAGGTCTAGTAAATTTTTTAACTCCCGGCCATTAAGATTATAAGGGTTCTTGTCCTCAGGATTGAACATTTGTTTAGCAATCCCAAACAGCTCTTTATCTATCTGTTCAGCCATCGATTCTTCATCTCCCATTATTACTTCAATAGTTATTTCTTCCTTAACCTCTTATCTATTTATAAAAAAAATTAATTAAAATGTATAACAAGTGCCTACTGTATTAATAATAACTTGTTTTGGCATTTTTTCTTTGAACTGGTTGACAGCATTCCATCCCGTACAGTGCATGGGTACGACATAATCAGGGTTTATCTTAACCATTTCATCTATCGTAACCCCTATTATTGGTTCAAATAGCGGCCCTGTAAGGTGGAAGCCTCCTAACACGGCATAGACCTTATCAATATTAGTGATATTCTTCGCATATCTAATAGTATTGATAATACCAGCGTGAGAACATCCGCCGACAATCACTAATCCCTTACCTTTTAAATTGACAATAATTGCCTGGTCATCGTTAAACGGATCAACTACCCAGTTACCGTTAATTTTTGCCTCCATGGTGGGAAATCCCTTTTCAAATGGTGTCGTCCTTTCTACTTCTCCCGTTACCATTATCAGTCCAGACGCTAATGTCGAAGGCCCCCGGGATTTGATAATTTCCGCCCCTGCCTTCATTATGGTTTGTTCGTCTAAGGAAGGCAAGTCAATAGTATAGTTTAACATAGGATTTTTTAAGCGGCGATTAAGGAAAACATCCGGATGGAGGACTAGAGGTGTCTTTTTCGGCGTGTGGCCAAGTAATTCTAAAAGCCCGCCCGTATGGTCATAGTGGCCGTGGCTTAAAACGATAGATTCGATCCCGTCTAAATCGACCTTGAGCAATTTAACATTATGGAACAGGCATTCTGCCGATAGTCCTGAATCAAAAAGCACCAGGTGCTCCTCCGAACCCGCAGTGACCTTAAGAAAACACGATAACCCATGCTCAGCGAGAACAGAAAATGGGGGTGGAATCATAGGCCGTCGATCAATCTTAGTATTCTGCGACTGAAAAATATCGGTATAATTATCAACCAGGCTTAGAACTTCTAAACGATCCGCTTCCCTCAGGTGTAAATCATTCATCTAATATGCCTCCATTGATCATTTTAAGATTACTTTCTATCCTTTATTTTAGCCTTTAGTATCGGTGAACTGCCCATAAATCAAATGCAATAACGCCCTCTAGATTCTTCTTTACCTCCCGGTATTCTTTAGAGTTATAGATAATTAATATATTACTTTTTGTAATATATCTAATTATCTTAATCGATTAGATACCAATCATATATTATATTTTATTAATATATTAAAATCGGTATAACGAAATTATGCTTAGGCTGGATGGATATCTTACAAGTTTATAATTTCTAATGTGTAGTATAAAAAAGGCCTGCTAACTATACCCATTAAAATAACGTGGGGCTGGAGAGATTTGAACTCCCGATCGACGGGTCTCTCCGATGATTTGGGGATTTCACCCGAGAGCGCTGAAATCAGCGCTCCAACGGTTCCTCATAAGCCGCCCCGTCGGGCTGCTTCAGGTGACCCGTTGCTCATCATATTTCTGCCGGCCCTCGCGGACCGGCCACCGCTGGAGCCCGTCGCCATACCTGGCTTGGCCACAGCCCCACTATACCGTTCATTATAGACCAGCAAGGTCATATAAGTTTTTATTAGTTTTATGCGGTCGCTGACATTACCGGTCTTTACGTTTTTCAGCGGGCCCGGGGGGATTTGAACCCCCGACCCCCGGCTTAGAAGGCCGGTGCTATGTCCAGACTAAGCCACGAGCCCAACGCCGTCTGCGACCTTTTTTCATAAGAGTTGTGGTAATGTATAAACGTTGCGGTCGCCATAGACTAAAAATGGATTAATACGCCCTGTTTAAGCACCCTATAATTAATAATTTTAAATTGAGATTGGTGCGGATTGGTGTAAGCCTGGTGCCACTTGGTGATTAAATAATATTTTGGTGCCGCCTGGTGTAAACTCCGTGCCGCTTGTAAGCACTATTGTTTCGACCTAACCAGGATTACACTAATCGGCACCAATCTTTTAAGTTAATCACCAGGCGGCACGGAGTTTACACCAGGCGGCACAAATCTTTAAAAAAAATTTCAGGCGGTGACAATCTGCGCCTGCTGCTGCCTGATCTTCGGCAGCACGTCCCGTCCATACCCCACGATGAAGTCGCGCTGGTCGGGCCCCGCGGAATGGAAGTAGAGGTGCGTGAAGCCCATATCGATGAACTGCTGCGCGAACTTTACGTGCGCCTCGGGGTCGCCGGAGATGCAAAGCCTTTGCTTCAGGATGTCATTGCCGATGACCGAGCCGTTCTGGGCGGACATCGCCGGCGTATAGATGCGCTCGTTGAACATCGCGGGCACCATGGCGCCGGCCCAGTACTCCCTGAAGCAGCGTGCGGCCGAGTCGAAGTCGTCGGTATAAGCGACATTGACCTCAAGAAGCCGGGGCATCGTGAGGGGGTCTTTGCCCATTTCCCGGGCGCCTTCCTCGAAATTTTTCACGATTTGCTTAAGAGTATTAGGGTCGTTGGCCACGGTCATGAGTCCGTCGCCATATCGGCCGGCAAAGGACGCGCTTTCGGGCACAAGAGACGACACGTATATCGGTAATTTTGATACGGGCGGCGTATAGAGTCGGGCTTTTTGTGTCGAATAGTAGGCGCCTTCGAAGGTCACCTCGGCGCCGCTCCAGAGAGCGCGGATGAGCTGCATTGCCTCGAGCATCATCGCCTGGCGCTCGTCATATCCGGGCCACAGGCCGGTCGCCGCGTACTCGTTTAAGGCCTCGCCGGTCCCAACTGCCAGATATGTCCTTCCGGGGGCGAAGTTATCGATGGTCGCGGAAGCCTGCGCGATGATGGCGGGATGATAACGCAGGATGGGGCAGGTCACTCCCGGGCCAAGCTCTATGTTCTTCGTCTTTACGGCCGCGGCGCCCAGCCATGACCAGGTAAAGCACGCGTGGCCCCGCTCTGACCACGGGTGAAAATGATCGCTGATGTCCACGGACTCGAAACCTGCGTTCTCTGCGGCTATCACATAATTCAGTAGATCGTTAGGCTGATACTGTTCAGGCCCGGCTTTCCATCCAAGCTTCAACATATTTTCAACTCCCCATGAGCCGGTGGAAAGCTATTAATAAAAAATGATGGCACGGAAAAAAGTATGAGACTTACTCGTTTTTAACGTACATGAACGCTTCGACCTGGGCCTTCGTATCCAGCGCCGTCGCCCTGACCTTCACGCGCCGGTACGAGCCCTCGCCCACGCCCTCGTAGAAATCGAGCTGCCGGAGCTCCATGAGTGTGATGCCCAGGAGCAGCATGCCGCGCATCGTCGAGCGCTCGTCTTTTTCAGCGCTCTTGAAGCCCAGCCGGTCATCGTAGAACTGCCGGTAGCCGCTCACCTTCGCCGCATGCATCTCCGGTATGCGCTTGATGACCGAGTTCAGGCGGGACTTATCCATGAGGGTGCCATAGACGAACATATTAACGTTATCTTCGGCCATCAGCGCGCCTCGCAGAATTTCATATCGATGACCTCGACGTAGACCGGGTCGTACAGGCCTGCCTTTTCGACCTTCTTGATCTTGCCGATGGAGACGAAGCCCATCTGAGCCCGGGCCGACATGGTCTCCATTTCTTCATGATAGTTAGCAGAGCCATAGTACACGTGCTGCATGCGGGTATCGAACGACTTCACCATCGATATATTGCCGCAGATGCCCGGTGCCAGGTCCGCGGGCGGGACGTCGGTCAGGAATACCGTATCGCCGACGTTGAGCTCCGCGAAGGCGAGCACGTTGTTGGCGCTGTGGAACTCGAAGGTGCGCATATGCCGCTTCGAGAGCTCGGCCAGCGATTCCTTGCTCAGCCCGGTTAGTGCGAGTAGCCTCATGTCATCACCCGTACATACTGTAGTCCTTCGACGGCTTCGCCTCGGCTTCTCCGACCTGCTCCGACAGCTTGTGCATCATCTGCTCGATCTGGTCGGCCTCCTTGATGAGGATGTCTACGTTGATCTTCCAGCCGTAAACCTTTGCCAGTACTTTTACCAGTTCCGCGGACGATCTTGGGTCCGGATTCGCTCCCCGGGTCTCGCCCAGAATGCAGACGGCCGGTATGTAATGGTTCCGGCACTCGTTCATGATCACGCCCGGCACGCCGGAGATGGTCCCGACCTCGAAGAGAAGCGCGTCGTCCTTGAACTTTACCAGGTCGTCCTGGGTCGCTCCAGCTGCAAACACACGGTGCTCCTCGCCCGTCGTGGCCAAACCCGCGATGGTGATCACTTCTTTGGGTTTGACTGTGTCAGCCCATTTGATGATACTCCTGCCAACTTCGCCGCTTATGACTGGATCGATGGGGATGTCCGAGAAGACGATCATGATCTCCTGTTCCGCGTTCTCATAAATGCGGACGGGGTTTTTTACAAGCCCTCCATATACGATCGCCACGGGCGGGAAGAGCCGCGACTCCACGTAGCCGCAGTTCGTCATATTGAACTGGTCCATGAGGAACTGGGACACGATGTTCCCGACGAGGCCCATTCCAGGGAATCCGCAGATAATGATCGGGTTTTTACACTCAAGTTTTTCAATGACGACTTTAACGAAATCTTCCATCTTGTCTGGCATCACCTGATATTCTCTGTCGGGTGGTAATAAATCTATCCGATATTCGCCCAGTCAGCCCTGGAACTTCGTGCCTTAAAGTCGAAAGTGTTTTTTACTCATAAAAATACACAGGAGAATGGGTGAAATAATTAGCGAATACACGTTCAAGCGCGGCAGCAAGCCGGAAACGGAGCGAATTCGCGGCATCCTCGAGGAGGTCTTCGAGGTCAAGCCCGCCGAAAGCGAAGGTAAGATGACCGTCAGCTATGGTGCCATTAAGGAGCTTAAGGCCTGGGTCCAGGATAAGAAGCTCCACGTCGAGACCACCTCCGACCTCTCGGTAAAAGACGAAAAGCTCATCCTCGACACCAACAAGCGGTTCCGGGACTTCCTGGAGGAGGCCACGGGCTACACCGCCAAGGAACGGCTCAAGATGGCCAAGAAGGCCGTCTCCGGAGAGTAGGTATTTATAGGCCTGCGGGCCGTCATATCTTCTTTTATAAAATGATAGATCACGCGACAGTATTTTTATCCTTAAAGCCGGAAGAGCTTAAGATCTTAAGGGCCGTCGAGAATGGCATGAAGACCCACGAATGGGTGGCCGTCGAGGATATGGCCTCGTATACGGGCCTGAGCGAGAAGGAGATCGAGTACCGGCTGAGGAACCTGACGGGCCTGGACCTGCTGGAGCGATTCACCGGCCACTACGTTGGCTACCAGCTCAAATATAATGGCTACGATATTCTGGCCATATCAGCCTTTGTGCGGCGTGACACGATCAATTCATTGGGCAGTCTCATCGGTGTGGGTAAAGAGTCGGTCATTATCGGTGCGATGAGCCCCGGCGGCCGGCCTCTTGCCATCAAGTTTCATCGGGAAGGCCGTACGGCCTTTAAGCAGGTTAAAAGAAAACGCGAGCATCTCGTTGACCTGCACAATACGAACTGGCTGTATGCCTCGTCCCTGGCCGCTAAGCACGAGTTCGAAGTGCTTAAAAAGCTCTATCCTGCCGTGAGCGTCCCCGAGCCCTTCGACCAGAACCGCCATGCTATCGTCATGAGCGTGGCCGAGGGCCACGATCTTTCCCGCGCGAAGGTGGAGGACGCTGAATGGTACCTGGACCGCATCGTCGAGCAGCTTGAGCTTGCCTATCGCAATGGCTACGTGCATGGCGATTTCTCCGAGTATAACGTCATGGTCAGCGAGACAGGCGTGACCATCATTGACTGGCCCCAGGCCGTGGCCGCCGGTACGAAGATCGGCGATGAGCTACTTGCCAGGGATGTCCATAACATTTTTACATATTTTGCCCGGAAGTACCGGATTCGAAGAGATGAAATCGAAATGGTTAAAAAAATTAAAGACTCAGCCTAATTTTGTTATTTGTCGATCTTTGCTCTATTATACCAGGCGGAGAAATGATAAAAAGCCAATATAAAATATTAATAAAGAAACGCAGGCTTAGAAGCCCGCGTCCTTCCGCATAATTTCAGCCTTATCCGTGCGCTCCCAGGTGAAGTCCTTGCCATTGCGCCCGAAGTGGCCATATGCAGCGGTCTGCTCATAGATTGGCCGCCGCAGGTCGAGCGACTTGATGATACCCTGGGGAGTAAGCTGGAAGTTATCCCGGACCAGTTCAACGATCTTCTTGTGAGAGATCGTGTTCGTGTTATAGGTGTCCAGCATGATAGAGACCGGCTCCGCAACGCCGATGGCATAGGCAAGCTGGACTTCGCACTTCGTAGCGAGCCCCGCGGCGATGATGTTCTTGGCGATGTAACGTGCCATGTAACAGGCCGAGCGGTCCACCTTGGTCGGGTCCTTGCCCGAGAAGGCGCCGCCGCCATGCCTGCCCATGCCGCCGTACGTATCGACGATGATCTTACGGCCGGTCAGGCCCGTATCTGCGTGGGGGCCGCCGAGCACGAAGCGCCCGGTCGGATTAACCAATACCTTAGTCTTATTATCATAAAAGCCATCGGGTATGACGGGCTTGATGACGTGCTCGATAACGTCGTTCTTGATCTGGGCCTGCTCCACCTTCTCGCTGTGCTGCGTTGAAACGATGATCGTGTCGACGCGGACGGGCTTATCATTCTCATACTCGATTGTGACCTGGGTCTTGCCATCCGGCCTCAGGTAGTCGATCACCCTGGTCTTCCGGACCTCGGCCAGCCGCATGGCAAGCTTATGGGCCAGCATGATGGGCATGGGCATCAGCTCGGGCGTCTCGTTACATGCGAAGCCGAACATCATGCCCTGATCGCCGGCGCCCTGGACGTCAACGCCCATGGCGATGTCCGGGGACTGCTCATCGATAGACGTGAGGACGGCGCAGTTCTCACAGTCGAAGCCGAACTTTGCGCGCGTGTAGCCAATATCCTTGATGGTATTCCGGACGATCTTAGGTATATCCACGTAACAATTAGTCGTAATTTCACCCGCGACGACCGTCATGCCAGTGCTGACGAGCGTTTCGCAGGCCACTCTTCCGAGCGGGTCCTTCGCCAGGATGGCGTCCAGGACAGCGTCCGAGATCTGGTCGGCCATCTTATCCGGGTGGCCTTCAGTTACGGATTCGGAAGTAAAGAGGTGCTTTTCTAAGCTCATTAAATTCATCCCACTTTACTTAATGCTTGCTCTATGATTAATATTTATCGGTTTGGAAATTACCACGAGTTATAAAAGTTCTTAACGCCTCATATTTTAAGCTATGTGATGGATACTCTCGGGTCGATGGTGATCACGTCCTTGCCGTCCTTATAGACGCTTACGACGCCACTGGACTCGGAGACGGCGATGGCGATGGCCTTTGCGCATTTTGAGATGGCGGCAGTGGCAAGGTGGCGGCCACCCAGCCCGGATGGCAGTTCGACGTTTCTGGCGTTAACGTCCAGGTACCTGCCGGCGGCCACGATGTACCCGGCCATGTCGACGATGAACATGCCGTCGAGCTGGGCAAACTCTTTGACGGTCTCCCAGTTCTTCTCATCCTTAATGTCCCTGTCCTTCTTTTTATGGCCCTCGTACGGGTTGAGCACGATCTGGTGGGACATGTTGAGAACATGTTCCGTGTCGCCGATGACGAAGGCGGTCCCTATCTTCTTGCCTTCCCGGCCCTCGCGGCCGATATCGATGGCCAGGTTCAGCACGGCTTTTAGCACCGTATAGTCGATACCGGATGCGAGCTCGGCCATCTTTTGAATGAGGGGGATGTCGTTGATGTCCATGACGACGATGGAGTTGATGTCGCCGATACTCACGATGCCCACGATGATCTTTTTCGGTATCTTGCCCCGGATGTAGGCTACCTCGACGGCCTCGCTCATGAGCTCGATGCGGGAGACTTTTAAAAAGAGGGAGCTTTTGCCGATGTTCTTCGGGAGCTTGGACATGATATCGATGAAGATGTCGTCGCCGTCGCCCCTGCCGCCCAGGACACGCGCGATGATGACCGGGATGGCCGTATCTATCTGCTTCCGTATCGCCGTCGCTTCGGGCGATATGATAATTATCGACCCCGCATCCAGGGTCCTGGCCAGCACCGAGGCGGAGGCTACCACCTCATCCCGTATACTCATATAATAAAATGTTATTTTATATGAGCTATTAAAATCTCCTATCCCTTTCATGAAATGAACACCCGGACGGCGGCACAACAACCTTTATTATAGACCAGTGCGCATTAGCGGATACATCCTCCAGGTGAAATAAAATGGGGAAGACGCTAGCGGAAAAGATACTTTCGGATAAGAGCGGGAAAGACGCCGTGCCCGGCGACCTCGTCACCGTGCCTGTCGATTTCGTCTTCGGCCAGGACGGCACGTTCCCGCTGGCCATCCAGCAGATGGAGAAAGACCTCGGTACCAGGAAGGTATTCGACCCGAAGAAGGTCGCGGCGGTCTGCGACCACGCCTCGCCGTCGCCGAGCGAGCGGGTCTCAAACGTCCATATTTTCATGCGCAAGTTCGCCCGGGAAAACGGCATCCACTTCTTCGAGAACGGCGACGGCATCTGCCACCAGATCGTCGCCGAGAAGTTCGCCGCTCCGGGAAAGATCATCATCGGCGCCGACAGCCATACCTGCACCCACGGCGCTTTGACAGCGTTCGCAACGGGCATGGGCTCGACGGATGTCGGCGCCATCATGGCGTACGGCCTGACATGGCTGCGCGTGCCCGACTCTTTCAAGGTCAGAGTCGAGGGCGACCTGCCCAAATATGTCACGTCCAAGGATGTTTTTTTGAATATCGTCGGAGAGATCACTGCGGACGGCGCGACCTACATGTCCATGGAGTACGTGGGCTCGACGGTCGACAGGATGTCCGTCGAATCACGACTAGTCTTATCGAACATGGCCGTTGAAGCCGGAGCTAAGGTCGGCCTCTGTCCGGCGGATGCCAAAGTCAGGGCATACCTGAAGGAGCACGGCCGCGAGAACGAATACCGCAATATCGCCGCCGATAAGGATGCCGTTTATAATGATGAGCTGGACATCGACGCAACGAAGCTGGAGCCGTACGTTGCCCTGCCGCACCGGGTGGACAACGTTAAGCCGGTATCCGAAGTCACGGGCATCCACCTCGACTCGGTATGCATCGGCTCGTGCACAAATGGCCGCATCGAGGACCTGGCCATCGCAGCCAGGATCCTGAAGGGCAAGAAGGCCCACAAGGACTGCAGGCTTGTCGTGTACCCGGCCAGCCGTCAGGTACTCGCAGAAGCAATTAAACTCGGATATATTGAGACGCTCGTCGAAGCCGGCGCGGCCGTCGGTGCCCCCGGATGCGGGTTCTGCATTGGCAGGACCGTAGCGTTGGGCGACGGCGAAAAGGTGCTGTCCACCCAGAACCGGAACTTCAAGGGAAGGATGGGCAACAACAAGTCTGAAATTTATTTATCCAGCGTGCCCGTTGCGGCCGTGAGCGCCATATATGGCAAAATCACCGACCCCACAGAGGTGCTCTAAATGGCCCTTAAGAATATCAAGTCAAAAGTGCTCCGGGTCTACCCACCCGACACCAACACGGACGAGGTCATCTCCGGCAAGTATAAGTACGACGAGCTGGACCTGAAAAAGCTTGCAGTACATGCCTTTGAGTCCATCGACCCCACGTTCTATGCCGACTCGCAAAAGGTCAAGGACCCCATCTTAGTAGCGGCTAATAACTTCGGCTGCGGCTCTTCAAGAGAGCAGGCACCCCAGGTCATCCTGGCATGCGGCGTCTCGTGCATCATCGCCGAGTCCTATGCCCGCATCTTCTACCGGAACGGCTTCAATATCGGCCTTCCGCTACTCGAGTGCAAGGGCATTTATAAGGAAGCGAAGCAGGGTGACGAGCTCGAAGTGGACTATAAAAAGAACGAGATCCATAACCTGACGACCGGCAAAACGCTGCCTATGAAGCCCATACCCGAATTCATGCAGCAGCTGCTCGAGGCCGGCGGCCTGATGCCATACCTGAAGGCGCAGCATAAGTAATATTAAATTGCTGCGTTGAATATTGATAGGTCATTGTTTAGCAATTAGTCCTATTTTTATCGTTTGCGTAATAGCCAAATTTATCGATAGTTTCCGATTATCTTTTTCAATTTTTATGCTTTGTTGAATATGCCCTTTTAAGTCTCAGAGTGTACTGAGGCACTATTTTTCACCACAAAGGCACGAAGAGCACGGAGGCCCACAAAGACTTTTTTATAATTAAGAGACAAAGGGCACAGAGCCGCTTTTTGAACTTCTAAGATACAGGATATGAAGGCACGATGGCAAAAAGTGCTCTTGCTCATTCCACTGTGTCTTTGTATCCTTGGTGCCCTGATCGCCAATGAACCGGCTTTGTGATTCTTTGTAACTTAATCTAAAAAGAAAACTTTGTGAGCCTCCGTGCTCTTCGTGCCTTTGTGGTGAGAAATAGTGCCCTCCGTGCCCTTATGAAGCTTAAAATACGGGAGTAATTCAACACAGCAAATTTTTTTAAAAATTAACTAGCTTAGTAATCGTTTACTAATTAACAAAACTTGACTTATTCAACACAGCAATATTAAATTAAAAAGTGGTTCTTCTAAAACCTACCTACTTTTTCTTTATTGTCCAGCTTATTGTTAACACGCTAAGGGCCAGAAGCGGCAGCACTATCGATGACAGACACGGCATCCCTCCTTTTTGCCCTCCCGCCGGCGTGGCCGTTGCCCGGGAGGAAACTGCAGTAGCCGGCCCGACTGTAGTGCCATTCACGACGGCGATGGTCTTGTCATCAATGGCGCCGAACACATTATGGCCTTCCCATATCATCTGGAATCGTGGGTTATACGTGCCGTTCTCTCCGGGGGCCGTCATGGTAAAGGTGAATGTCTCTTGCATGCCTGGCCGTATCACTTCACCAGTTCCAATGGTCTGGTTTGATCCTGCGAGGCCGAACTTCGCGGCATCGCCAGAATATCCGAAGGTCGTGTTATCCTGGTATGTCCAGGGCATCGTGCCCGTATTCTCGAATGTGACCTGCACGTTATACGCATGGCCGGCCTCCATTTGTGCGGGGATCGTGTCCGAGACGACCTTCGCGTTCGGCACCGGGGTCGTATCACTATCGATCTCTATAAAGTAGATATTATTAATGCTATTTTTATCGGGCTTCGTTGACCCGACGAACACATAGGCGCCTGTGCCGATCTGGATGATTGAGTTCGCCTCCGCGAATCCGATGCCTTTATACGTATTATCCCACAGCTTGTTGCCTCCGGCGTCCGTCCGGACAACGTAAGCCGACATAACGCCCTCGGTGTCCTTATGGAAACCGGCGAGAATATAGCCGTCATCCCATGTCTGCTGGACCGCGTTCGCGCCGTTGATGCCATAGTTGCGGTCCCATTGCCGGTTACCGTCGGCGTCGGTCTTAAGCAGGTACATGTAGCCGCTCCGGGCACCTGCGTAGATGTAGCCGCCATCACGGGTCTGCTGGATGCCGAACCAGTCGCTGAGGAAATTGTCCCAGGTACCCGGCCCTTCATAGGACCTGGCCCAGGCGATGTTGCCGTTCGCATCGGCTTTCAGGATGAAGGGCTTTTCATTATATCCGCCCTTTATATAGCCCCCGACGATATAGCCCCCATCAAAGGTAGGCCAGACTGAATAAGTCCGGACGTCGACATCCGCAGAGCCATAATAGGCGTCCCATTGCTTGTTTCCTCCGGCGTCCGTCTTGAGCAGGTACATCTCCCGGTTGCCCGTGCTCGCGACCAGGTCTCCAACGATGATGCAGCCGCCATCGCCAGTCAGCTGGATAGAAAAGCCTTCGCTCTGCCCGCTCGCGTTCGCGAAGTCCTTTTCCCACAGCTTGTTGCCGCTTGCGTCTGTCTTGACGAGGTACAGGCTATCCCTGTGGGCGCCAGTCGCGATAAAGCCGCCGTCGCCGGACTGCCGGATGGAATATCCACTGGTGCCGCCGATATTCTTCTTCCATACCACATTACTGAACGGGTCAGTTTTGACCATGATCATATTCGAACTCGCCCCGGACGTATCCGGTCCCGTCCCGACAATAATAAAGCCCCTGTCGCCGGTCTGCCATACCTGATGAGCGATCTGGTCGTCGGGCCCGCTGTAGTGATTTTCCCGGGCCGTTTCAGGGGCAGATGCCGCGATCGAAGGAACACAAGCCATCATGATAAGCGCAATTAATAAAACCAGAGTAAACATGCAACTTTTTATTGCCTTATTTAACATTTTAGCATACCCTTCTAACTTAGTTAAGCGAATGTCAGTATACGCCGTCGGGAATATAAACTATCGTGGTTTAGTTTTCGCAAGACTACTATTTGCCCGTAATAGAAATTTGTTTTTTAACGACGTGGCGTATTCATGGGCCCGCCTTGTGGGCTCGGGCTGCCGGTGGCCGCGGATACAATGTTTAACGACCTTTATGGCCGTTACTAAAGATATCCTGTGGCCGGGCGAGACGTATACGGGCTTTTGTTCAGGTACGGCCCGGACGATGCGGCCGGTAATCCGCCCTTCCTGGTAAATACGGCCATTTTTCACTTCGCCGCAGAGGAAGCTCTTTCCGACACCGATAGTGGGCATGTCCAGCTTTATGCCGATATGGGTGGCGATCCCGCAGCGCCGGGGATGATTGGTGCCGAAGCCGTCGACCATGACCAGGTCCGGCCTGACCTTTGCCTTTTCGATGACAGCCATCATAGCGTCCGCTTCACGATAGGCCAGAAGGCCGGGAATGTACGGAAAAGTAAGCTTGCGGGTATCAAATGTCCTGTACACGGGCTTCAAAGAGTCGAAATCGAGGACCACCAGTCCCGCGATGATATACTCTTCTTTTAAATAAGAACAGTCGACTCCTCCGATCCTCCGAATGGGCGGGAAGGAATCCGTAAGTATGGCTTTCTTAGAGAGCTCTTTTTGCTCGTCATACAGGCGCCTGACGTCCATATCACTCGACGGGCTCGACCTTAATAGTCGTAAAGACTGGACCGCGGAAGTCCACGCGACGCTTCTTGCCCTGGATGTATCGTAGCCCTACCGGGTCGATGAGCACGAACACGTCGCCGGGTGCCCTGGATATCTTCACCGTAGTCTCATAGACCCCATCCTCGGCGTTCCTGGCGGCCGCGTTCGCTATGGCATCGATGTAGCGGATACCGACGTGAACGCCCTTGTCCTGGACTTCTTTGAACTTCGGGTTATTCAGCGGGATGCCCAGTACGTCGCCTTTATACACATACACCTCGTTGAGGTAGGCGCCGCCGCAGAGCTTCTTGTTCTCCTCCTTCTCCACGAGCGTGACTTTTAGCTTTTTACCGTTCAGGCTGCCGGACCAGGCCTCGAAAGCACACGGGCTCGGAGCGCTGCCGTTCCTCTCGGCAGTGGCGATTATCCCCATGGCCATCTCGTGGCCCATTTGTGTCTGCGGCAGGCGCTCAATAGAGATCATGTGGGCCAGCTCCTCGTCAGTCATTTCCCACTCGGGCTTGAACTGCGGGTAAACCATATCTCTCATATCCTTCGCCTGGTACAGGATCATTGCCAGCCTCTCGACGCCCAGACCCAGGTTCATGACAGGGTACGGTATATTATATTGTGAAAGCGCCGTGGCGGAGTAGATGCCGAAGGTGGCGATCTCCACCCAGCCGTCTCTGTACTTTGTATTACTGCCTTTGAGCGCCGGGTGGTAGCCATATACCTCGATCTGGGTATCCGGCGTGTAGTACTTGCTGCGCTTGTCATCCGGCTTAAATTTAAACTGTGAGAATCCGAACTGCTTCAGGAGGCCGGCGGCCACCGCCTTGCCGTGCTCGACGGTCACGTCCGGGTGGGCGATGATGCAGGACGCCGAGTGGTATGCCCGCAGGCGGTCGGCGTTCTCTTCCTGTTCCCTCCGGAATACCAGGTCGACGGAGAACAGCTTCAAGGGCGTCTTTCGCCGCTCGACGAGGGCTTCCAGCGTCAGGAACCAGCCTGAGGTCATGTGACTCCTGAGCGTCTTATGCGATGCTTCGGGCTCGAGCTTCTTGAATTCCGGGAAAACGTGGTCGATGACCACGGCGATCTTCGAGTCCTGGACTTTTAGCCCTGCGGCCAGGTCGGCCACCAGGTCGTCGCCCTCGATCTCGCCCTTCTTGTACTTGTGCAGGATGGTGCGGATGGTTTCCTTGTCCGCATCCGTCAAAGGCTTCGAGATGATCGCCTCGATCTGCGCAAAACGCTCGTCAGAGATGCCGACGTTCGGCCTCGGCAGGCCGCCGATATAAAAAACACGATCGAGGACGGCCAGCGCCTCGTAGTTGAACTGCTTGAAAATGTCCGTGTCCTCGATGATGATGGGGTTGACCATCTCTTCGAAGCCCATGTTCAGGTACGCTTCCCGGAGGCGGTTCAACGTCTCATAGACGGGGTGGGCTTTGCCTTTTTCCATGGGGAGCGAATAGTCCTTGGACGGGTCGACGGGGGTCAGGTACTTTCCGCTCTGGCTCCACGCCTTATCGAAATCCTCTCGGGTCTCCAGCTTGACCTCTTCGGGGTTGAATTTCATGAAAACGGCCTCTTTGTGAGTGTGAACGTGCTTACTTGTATCTTCGTATTATATAGTGTTTATGATAACGGCAGGCGATACAGAAAGCCTATTAATGTTTAATGCCTTAGTCTGTCATCATGAAGGTCATCGCCATACTGGCCAGCCCCAGGGGAAACCGGAGCTTCACGAAGACGCTTGCTGAGTCCGCAATGAAAGGCGCGACCGAGGCGGGCGCCGATGCCGGGCTTATCGACATAACGAAAAAGAAGATCAACTACTGTAAAGCCTGCGATACCTGCTATAAGCTCGGCCGCTGCGTCCAGAAGGACGACTTCAACGAGGTTTACGAGCGGTTCCTGGCCGCCGATGGCATCATACTGGCCAGCCCGGTCTATTTTAACTCCGTATCCGCCCAGCTTAAGACGTTCATCGACAGGACCGCGGACTGTCGCCACTGCCTGCTTCTGGAGGGCAAGTACGGCATGAGCGTGACCACGACGGCAAGCAGCGGCGCGGAAAGGACCGTGGACTACATGAACGAATATCTCGTGAACTCGGGAGCCTTCGTCGTGGGCAGCGCGCATACCGCGATGCCGTATATGCCGAAGAATATGGAAACTGCCTCTGAGAAAGCCTATGAGCTGGGAAAGGATATGGTAGAGGCTTACCGGACGAAGCGCCAGTATCCGGAGCAGGCGGCCGTGCAAAAAGCATTTATTGACCGCTTCTGCTATGTCGTAAAGGCTAACAAGGACACATGGACAGCGGAACACGACCATTACCTGAAAAAGGGCTGGTTTAAATAGCGCGTGCCGCAAAGCGCGATTAAATATTTATTTGTTTTATTCGGTTCAGGAAACGGCTTAAATAAGCGAAAGCGATATCTATTGCTCATGCGAGCCCCTATACTGATAATATCGGTTCTTGCACTGGCCTGCCTCATCGCGCCCGCTCTTGCGGAGGACGTCACCGTACCTGTCAATAGGGATTATCAGTTCAGCGACGGCATCGTCGTACATTTTACAAATTTGGTCATATCCGATAACTACCACGGTAATACCTATTCGGCCGACCCGGCGAATACTAAGTGGTATGACCTATACTTTACGTATGAAAATAAAGGAAGCATAGCCCAGACCGGGCACCTGGAAATATCGTTCTACGATGCACAGGGCAACAAATACCCCGGTGGTAAAAATATAACGGATATATCGATGGGCCCGATGCAGCCCGGAGCGTCGTCTGATAGGCAACGCTTCGTCGAGGCCGCCGTCATCCCGAAGGATACGAAGATCATGGGATTCCAGGTATTCGATGGCTTCAAGTCCACACGATTCGACATCTCGGGAGGGCAGACGTCGACAACGACGACGACCGCCACCGCGTCCGCTACTTCAAAGCCTTCGCTGTGCCTGCCGGCATTATTGCTGCCACTGCTCATTATCGGGGTCGTCGTAGCAAGCAGAAAACAAAGTTAAATTTTTTATTTTAAGCCTTCGATTTTTTAAAAATAGTACCTTCTCCTGGATTTCCGAAAGTAATATATGGTTTAAGCCATCTAAGACAACTACCTACTACAGGAGATAAACATGGCGAACGAACCGTTATTAATGATCCCGGGGCCGGTAATGCTGCACCCCAGGATATTACAGGCAATGTCGAAGCAGATGATCAACCACCGGGACAAGGCATTTTCCGACATGTACGACGAGTGCAGGAGCACTCTCCAGTACGTCCTGAATACGAAGAACGACACTTACGTCCTGACCGGTTCGGGCTCCTGCGCCATGGAAGCCGCCATTTCGAACCTGGTAAAGGGCGATAAGGTCGTCTCGATCGTCAACGGCAAGTTCGGCGAGCGTTTCAGGGACATCGCCGGCCGGTACGGCGAGGTCACGAGCCTCGAGTTCGAATGGGGCAACCCCGTCGACCTGACGAAGGTCGAGGACGCTCTTTCGAAGGGAGCGAAAGTCGTTACGATGGTCCACAACGAGACTTCGGCCGGTGTCAAGAACCCCGCCGAAGAGATCGGTAAGCTGGCAAAGAAGTATAACGCGCTGTTCGTGCTGGACTGCATTACGTCCGCAGGCGGCGATCTCGTCGAGGCGGACAGGTGGGGCATCGACGTTGCAGTCACCGGCGCCCAGAAGTGCCTGGGGGCCCCGTCGGGCCTGGCATCGGTCAGCGTCAGCCAGAAGGCATGGGACTCGATGGTCAAGAGCCCCCCCTATTATATGGATTTGAAGAAATACAAGAAGTCGGCAGA